>CANRPG010000058.1 GCA_947632425.1 uncultured Clostridia bacterium
GCATACTTACCGTAAGAGGCGGTATGACATCTCACGCTGCCGTTGTTGCACGTGGTATGGGTACCTGCTGCGTATCGGGCTGCTCCGAGATAAAGATGGACGAAGCCAACAAGAAGTTCGAGCTCGCAGGAAAGACTTTCCACGAGGGCGACTACATTTCTATAGACGGCTCTACAGGTAACATCTATGACGGTATAATCCCGACCGTTGACGCTACCATAGCAGGCGAGTTCGGAAGAATAATGGCTTGGGCTGACAAGTACAGAAAACTTAAAGTTAGAACAAACGCTGATACTCCTGCCGATGCTAAGAAGGCAAGAGAGCTTGGCGCTGAGGGTATCGGACTTTGCCGTACAGAGCATATGTTCTTTGATCCCGACAGGATCGCAGCATTCAGAGAGATGATCTGCTCCGATACCGTTGAGGAAAGAGAAGCTGCTCTGGCTAAGATAGAGCCTATGCAGCAGAGCGACTTTGAGGCTCTTTATGAGGCTCTTGAAGGCTGCCCTGTTACTATCAGATTCCTCGATCCGCCTCTGCACGAATTTGTTCCTACAGAAGAAGCTGACATAGAGGCTCTCGCTAAGGCTCAGGGCAAGAGCGTTGAGACTATCAAGAACATCATCGCTTCACTGCATGAGTTCAACCCGATGATGGGTCACCGCGGCTGCCGTCTGGCTGTAACATACCCCGAAATAGCTAAGATGCAGACAAAGGCTGTTATCAAGGCTGCTATCAATGTTAAGAAAGCTCACCCCGACTGGGCAGTTGAGCCTGAGATAATGATTCCGCTGGTAGGCGACGTTAAGGAGCTCAAGTATGTTAAGAAGACCGTTGTTGAGACCGCTGATGCAGTTATTGCTGAGGCTGGCTCTGACCTCAAATATGAGGTAGGTACTATGATAGAGATACCGAGAGCTGCTCTTACCGCTGACGAGATAGCTAAGGAAGCTGACTTCTTCTGCTTCGGTACCAACGACCTTACTCAGATGACATTCGGCTTCTCAAGAGACGACGCAGGCAAGTTCCTCGGAGCTTACTATGATGCTAAGATCTATGAGAACGATCCGTTCGCAAAGCTGGATCAGACAGGCGTTGGCAAGCTGATGAAGATGGCTATCGACCTTGGCAAGCCGGTAAATCCGAAGCTTCACTGCGGTATATGCGGCGAGCACGGCGGCGACCCGACTTCTGTTGAGTTCTGCCACAAGATAGGTCTTGACTATGTATCCTGCTCACCTTTCCGTGTGCCTATAGCAAGACTTGCTGCTGCTCAGGCAGCTATTAACGAAAGAAGGAAATAATTCCTCACTTTGTTCACAGCAAGGCAGGCTGCAATAGCTGACAAGAAGTAATTGATCTATAAGGTAAATAACAGAATATTACCCGGCCCGAAGGACATTAGTCTTTCGGGCTTTGTTTTGCTGTGATTTGTTGTATGATAAAACGCCTGAGCTGCTTGAACAGTTGATCGGCAAAGGAAGCGGCATATGCAAGAATATATTTTGTATTGACACTATGGCGATATTTTGTTATAATACTATTACGGAGCTATGACAGAGGGTGCGAACATTGCAGTTATATGACATAATACCCGATAATTTATTTTCACCGCTTGCATCGAAAAACAAACGCTTGTATGCAAACGGTTTGTTTGTTATACTCGATGCATTCAGACAGCAGCTGAAGATATCGAAAGATGAGCTTATTTCAATGATGTCTGCAAGTCTGGAGAGCGAGCTTATGTATGCGGATTTTTCTGACGAGGAACTTTTTGAGAATGAATTGACTTTGTCGGGGAAGGCGCATTTTCTTGTTCGCAAATTTCGGCAGACGGGTTGGATACTGCTGGAGACGGGCGCAGATATGAAGGAATATATATCCGTTCCAAGCTACAGCTATCAGATAATTCAGCTGCTGCACGACCTGAAAGAACCAACGAAAGAAGAAAATTTTGCTTTTGTGTATTCTACATATTCTTCGCTGAAAAATGCCGATGAAACGAGAGACCCGTTTGAAATGGCAACTGCGCTTTATGACGGCGCTGCCCGCACCGAAAAACTTGTGGAGAGCCTGAAATCGGTATTTCACAGCATAACGTATTATAATCAGCGGCTTATTGAAGAACTGAATATCAACAATGTTTTGTATTCGCACTATGAGATGTATCAGGAAGAGATAATACAGCGCATACTCAGCCCTTTGAAAATACGCGATTCTGTGCCGAAATACAAACAGCCGCTTACGAATATCCTGAAAAAATGGCTGGTGGATAAAAATGCTCTTGAAAGTATGGCTGAGTATATTGTTTCATCTTCGGGCGGAGAAGGCGGCATGGAAAAGTGCCGCATGGAGATACAGCGCAAGATATATTACATAATAGATACTTATGAAAATTTAGAGCGGAATTATATTCAGGTGATAGACGACAAGAACACTCGCTACACAAGGGCGACAACGCAAAAAATGGATTACCTGATAAACTCGGATCAGACGATAAAAGGCGATCTTATAAATATTCTGAAAGCTTTGTCAGATGATGAAACTGCCGGCAGGGCTTTGGAACTGACTTCGGATTCTTTTGAAATATATGAGCTTAGCTGGCTGTCGGAGGAGAGCCTTTACGACAGGAAACGAGGCGTTCGCAGAAAGAGAGAGGCGCAGCTTTATATGGAGGACAACATGGCACAGCTTGCAGAAAAAGCAAGGGCCATGGCGGCACAGACCATGAAAAACAAGTATGGCAGGAGAGAGACAGCGGCGTTTGTTGAGGGGCTTCTTTCGGGGCGCGACAGCATTTCGACCGAGGAATTTGATATAAAAGACGACGACATTTACATAAAAACACTGCTTGCGGCAGTGCACGCAAATGATGAAAACTCGTTTTACAATATAGAAATTCACGAGGGGCAGACAGGTTCAAAGCAGTATAGGGTACCGCTGATAGTATACAAAAGGAGAAAAGGCAGATGAATTTACAGCAGTTTGAAGCTATGACAGCAAAAGAACAGGCGGAGTTTTCAAGGTTGTGCAATAAGCTGCTCTCGAGTACATATGTACTTCGTGAGGACGAAAATGGGAGGATATCGAGAGACTACACGTTTATTGAGAGAAATTACGAGCTTTTCAGCGACTGGCTCTCTCTTGGCGGCTGGCGGATCTACAAAGACAGTCAGTATGGGGTGATATACGTAAAGAACACCGAGGGGTACAACAAACTTTCTCTTGATAAGCTTGCGACTGTAATGCTGATAACACTTCGCATAATTTACGAAGAGAAGCGCACGCAGGCAGGACTTACAAACGATGTTTCAATAACGGTGGGAGAACTGCTTAGCAAGATGATAAACGAATATTCTGTATATACAAAAAAGCCGCCGCAGAAAGATATGAAAGATGTTTTCCGCATACTGGAAGATCACTCTCTGATACGCAGACTTGGCGACGGCTATGACGATATGGAATGCAGGCTGCAAATACTGCCCTCTATACTTATTGCTGTTTCAAACGAGAGATGCAAGACGATCTGCGACAAGCTGAGAACGGAAGCGGAGGAAGAACATAATGAAGAAACTGACACGGCTTTTGCTTATTAACTGGCACTTTTTTCAGCACCAGATAATTGAATTCGGTGATATAAATTTTCTGACGGGCAAAAATTCTGCCGGTAAATCGACGATAATAGATGCGCTTCAGATAGCGCTGCTTGGCGAGATACGCAGTTCGGCATTTAACAGGGCGGCAAGCAAAAAGTCTGAAAGAACGCTGAAAAGCTATCTTGTGGGATCGCTTGGAGAGGACATTGACAGCGGTGTGAAAAGTCTGCGCGAGGGGAAAGATTTCAGCAGCTATATAGCCGCTGAATTTTACGACGACATGAAAGACACCTGCTTCTGCGTGGGTGCGGTCTTTGATACCTATGCTGACGGCGGCGACATTACAAAGAGATTTTTCTGGCTGCGCTCGCAGATACCGCAGCACCATTTTATTGTTGACGGCAAAACGATGGACAGCCGCGAGGCGACTAAGTGGTTCAAAGAGAATATGCCGAACAGATATGAAACGAAAGACACTGCGGAAGCATATAAGAAACTTTTGCTGCAAAGATTTAATGTGCATGAAGAAAAGTTCTTTGCCATGATGAAGAAGGCCATATCGTTTGAGCCTATAAACGATATTGAGAAATTTATTACAGAAAACGTCTGCGATGTGGAGGACAACATTGACATCAGAGAAATGCAGGAAAATATACTGCAATACCGAAAGCAGGAGGATATAGCCAAAAACTTTGAGCAAAAGCTTGCCGCTCTGGAAAAGATACATGGGCAGTATGAAGAAGTTGCAAAGCTGCGCTCGAGAGGCGAAATACAGAGATTTCTGATAGACTATGCTATGCTTGAAGATATTTGCAAGCAGCTTGAAAAGGCATATGAAGAAGCAAAAAAGTACGATGCTGACATTGAGGAGTTTGAAGCGAAATACAGAGAACTGAATCATAAAAAAGAAGAACTTGAAAATCAGAAAGAACAGCTGCAATATGACCTGGCGGCTTTTCGCATGGACAGCAATATTGACAATCTTACAAAGGATAAAGAGAGACTTGAAAAGCAGATAAACGAATCGAAAGAGAAAATAACGCAGTTTGTTTATATGATAAGAACGCAGGCAATGCGGTGGTGTGATCTGTTTGAAAAATGTTTGCCGCAGCTTGAAGAGGCGCAGGTCGGGGAGCGGCCGGAAGTTTGCTTGCAAAAGCTGAAAACGCTTGTTTCTCTTAAAGATGATGATCTTGACGGGCTGTCGGCAGGGTGGTTCACATCGCTGCGCGAGGCATACCGCGAGGCAGGCGATGTAATACGACCGATATTGAGCGCGATGCAAAGCGCCTCACGGGAGCAGAAAGAACTAAGCGATACACTGAAGTCGGAGATAGAGGGTCTGAAAAGGGGACTTAAGGCATACCCTGCAAAGGCGGTAAGGCTGAAAGAGGCTATAGCAGAGGGGCTGCGGCAAAAGCACGGAAAAGAGATAAGCGTGGAATTTCTGGCGGACGTTATAGATATTACCGACGAGCAGTGGCATGATGCGGTAGAGGGGTATCTGAACATTCAGCGAATGAACATAATAACCGAGCCGCGGTATTTTATGGACGCTTATGAAATTTATCGTTCTATACAGTTTGGAGAGAGGATACACGGCTATGCGGTGGTGGATCTTGAAAAGGTATTCGAGCAGGAGCGCAAGATACTGCCCGGCAGCCTTTACGAGGTGATACAGGCGAAAGACCCGTATGTAAAGGCGTATATGGCGTATCTGTTGGGAAGGGTTATGCGCTGCGAGAATGACAGCGAACTGAGAAGCCATAAAATTTCGGTAACGAAAGACTGTATGCAGTACAGCGGATATGCTGTGAAAGCGATGGATCAGAATGCATATACAACACCGTATATCGGGCGCGGCGCAGTTCAGAAGCAGATAGAAAGGAAAACGGCGCAGCTTTCGGACTTGGAAGAAGAGAGAAAGCTTACAGAAGAAAAAATTGCCGCGGTAAGACCCGTTATTGAAGATGAATGGTTTTTATCGGAAGGATTTATAGCGACCACTGTAAATGATATTTTTGAAAGGCGCGCCATGCTGCCAAAGCTGCAAGAGCAGTTGGAGGAGATATACCAAAAGCTTGACAAGATAGACCTTTTCTGGATGCAAAACAAAGAAGATGAGATAGAAGCGGTAAAGAAAGAGATAGCCGCTGTTGAAGCCAAGGCACTGGAGACATATAGCTTTATAGGCGAATGGCGGCAGGAAAAGCAGGAGACCGTAAACAAGCGCATACCGGCTTTGCAGCAGGAGCAGCAGGAGGCAAAGCTGCATATAGAGCAGGAATACGCAGAAGAATTTGCAGATACTGTGGGCAGGGCGCGCTATGAACAGGAACTTTTGCGCTGCGGTTCGCCAAAAGCGGTAGCGGAAGCTTTTTCTTCGCCGCTGAAGCAGACGGAAACTTTGCTGAAACAGGCTCAGGACAGGCTTATTGACCTGAGAGGTAATTACAACACGGTGCAGCACGCTTCTTTTGCTCTTACAAACACTGAGAATAACGCCGAGTTTGAGGAAGAGTATCATAAAATATCCGATTACGAGCTGCCGAAGTATCGTGAGCGCATAGAGAAGGCAAAGCAAGATGCCATGGAGCAGTTCAGGAATGATTTTATATATCGGCTCAGGAGCAACATAAATAACGCTTACGAAAAAACAGACGAGCTCAACAGAGCTCTTAAAATGGTGCAGTTCGGGAATGATTCGTATAAATTTGATATAAAGCCCTCGCCTGCTTACCGCGAATACTACGATATGATAATGTCTGACTTGCTTGAATTCGGAACGGCAGGGCTTTTCGGTCTGGAATTTACGCAGCGTTATCAGACGACTATTGACAACCTGTTTTCGCAGATACTGAGCCTTTCGGAAGATGATACGGGAAAGACGGCGCAGAATGTGGAGATGTTCAGTCAGTATAAAACATATCTGACGTTTGATCTGCTTTCGACCGACAGCAGCGGGCGCACCGACAAATTGTCAAAGTCGATATTTACAAAATCGGGCGGAGAGACGCAGACGCCTTTTTATATAGCGGTGCTGGCTTCGTTCGCGCAGCTGTACAGAATATCGGACAGCTCTGAATACGGCAACACTCTCAGGCTGGTTATTTTTGACGAGGCTTTCAACAAAATGGACGACGAAAGAATAACCGAAAGTGTAAAGCTGCTGCGAAAATTCGGGTTGCAGGCTATAGTATGCACGCCGCCCGACAAAGCCGCGGATTTGCAGCCTATATCGGACAAAACACTGCTCGTTCACAAGGAACAGACAGGGAAAATATACAGCTCGGCTGTAATTGAATGGTCAAAGGAAATAGAAGAAGCGTATGGATCATAAAAAAGTTATACTGGATATACTGCTCGATAAGTACGAGAAGCGTAAGGAGGGCTCTGACAGGAGGGTCATGATACAGTGCGGCAAACTGGGAGATCTAATACCCGGTATTGAAAGCGATGAGTACACCGTTTTTCTTGAAAGTATGACAGAGCTGAAAAAAGACGGGCTGATAGAGTTTGACTGGATAAGAAAAGGGCATATAATCGACAGGATATGGCTGAACCTAGATAATGCCGACAAGGCATACAGCGCTGCAAAAAGGCTTCCCATGCAGCAGCAGGCAGAAGAAGCGGCTTGGCAGGCAGAGAAATTTGCGGCATCGCTCAAGGCAGAGTGGATAAAGGCAGGTCTTATGAGTGACTGCGATGCTTTGCGGCAAAAGAAAAAGCTTTTCGGCATATGGAAACAGCCGCATGAATACCGCGAAAAATGGCTGAAAGCTCTGGAGTACACAGATCAGCATACAGACAGCACGGTAACTATGCGCGCTTGCAGCATTAAGCTGTATTCTGATTCAAAGTATTTTGAAAGAGAGATAAAAAGCCCTCTGGCTTCGTGGATACGTGAACATGAGCCTTTGCTGCACGATACCGACGAGCTTGAAGAAAGAGATATTCTTGCATATGTGGGTATTTTTATGATGCCCGAAGTGTTTGAGTTTTGCGGAAATATCAAGATAGAAATGCCGGGCGGCGTGACGGACTTTACTCCTATGAAGAGCGGCGGCTGCATTGTTGCAAGCTGCGTTGACAGCATAAAAAGCATAAGCCTTGAGGACATAAAACGGATAACGTTTATTGAAAACAGGACGAATTATTCGCAGTATTGCCTGAGCGAAAAGACCGAGGACGAGTTTGTGGTGTATCACGGGGGATTTTACAGCCCGAAGCACGGTAAGTTTTTCAGCATGATATATGAGACGGCGAAAAACATACCGGCGTATTTCTGGGCTGACATAGACTACGGCGGATTTCAGATGTACAGCCGCCTGAGAAGCAATATTTTCCCCACGCTGAAGCCATACAGAATGGACGAAAGTTCTTTCAGAGCGCACAAGGAAAACGGTCTTAAACGCGACAGGCAATATTTAAACAAGCTTGCAGAGCTGCTGAACCGCCCCGAATACAGCGAATTTTACCCCGTGATAAAGTGCATTTTGCAAGAGGGGCTGACAGTGGAGCAGGAGAGTTTTCTTTTGTAGAATGTGTAAAAAACATCTGCTTGACAAACGCTTCGTTGTGTGTTATAATACTTTTTATAGAGGAAATATATTACAGAAGATGTGCAAAGAGGCTCACCGTAACAAGGTCAGTCTCTTTTTTGCAGATGGCAAGAGGCAACAAAAATGTATACAAAGGTGGTATATTTATGTGTGGTATAACAGGCTTTACAAACTGCATAAGCTCGCCCGAGGTGGTGCTTGGCGAGATGATGGACAGGATAAAACACCGCGGGCCCGATGCGCAGGGCAAGTATATAGATGACGGCATTGCGCTGGGGCACCGCAGGCTTAGCATTATTGACGTGGGCAATTCGGGCGATCAGCCTATATTCAACGAGGACAGATCGCTTGTGATAGTGTTCAACGGCGAGATATATAACTACAAAGAGATTCGTGAGAAGCTGCTGGCGGCAGGACATGTTTTTTCGACAAACACCGACACGGAAGTGCTTATTCACGGCTATGAGGAGTACGGCGAAAAGCTGCTTGACATGGTGCGCGGAATGTTCGCTTTTGTGATATGGGATAGAAATAAGCAGGAGCTTTTCGGGGCGCGCGATTTCTTCGGCATAAAGCCGCTTTACTATGCGCAGATGAACGGATGCTTTATGTTCGGTTCGGAGATAAAGTGTTTTCTGCCGCACCCGTGCTTTAAAAAAGAGCTCAACACCGCGGCGCTGGAGAACTACCTCACGTTTCAGTATTCGGCGGCGGACGAGACGTTTTTCAAGGGCGTATTCAAGCTGCCGCCTGCACACTGGTTTAAGTACAGCGGCGGTAAGCTTACTATAAAAAAATACTGGGACGTACACTTTGAGGCTGACACGCAGCCCACGCTGAAAGACTGGGTGTACAGCATATCGGACACGTTTCATGATTCTGTTGAGGCGCACAAGATAGCCGATGTTGAGGTAGGCTCGTTTTTGTCCAGCGGTGTGGATTCCAGCTATGTTGCAGCGATAGCGAACGTTGACAAGACGTTTACCGTGGGCTTTGGCAGCGATGAAAAATACAACGAGATAGGCTGGGCGAAGAATTTCTCAAAGGCTATAGGAAAAGAGAACACGAGCAAGGTGATAACCCCCGAGGAATACTGGGGAAGCCTTTCTATGATACAGTATCACATGGACGAACCGCTTGCAGACCCCTCGGCGGTGGCGCTTTACTTTGTGTGCAATATTGCATCGCAGAGGCTGAAAGTTGTGCTTTCGGGCGAGGGCGCTGATGAGATATTCGGCGGTTACAACGTATACAGTGACCCGAACGGCACAGTTTACGACAGACTGCCGCGCTTTGTAAAGAGGGGTGTAGGCAAGGTGGCAGAGAAGCTGCCTGCTAAAAGAGGTGTGAACTTCTTTGTGCGCAAGGGCAAGGACGTTGAGGAGCGATTTATAGGCAACGCGTATATGTTCACGCCGCAGCAGAGAAAGCAGATACTGAAAATAAGCACCGACGCGCCCGACCCAACCGTGCTGACAAAACCGTTCTACGATAACGTTAAGGGCAAGGACGACGTTACTAAAATGCAGTATCTCGATCTGCATATGTGGATGGCAGGTGACATACTTCTCAAAGCCGACAAAATGAGCATGGCAAATTCATTAGAACTGCGCGTGCCGTTTTTAGACAAAGAGGTAATGGCTCTTGCAGAGAAGATACCGACAAAATTCAGGGTAACGCGGCACAAAAAGACAGATGATGCGAAGTATATCACAAAATACGCGATGCGCCTGGCAGCAAAGAAAGACACCCCCAAGCAGAGCGCGAAAACCGCGGAGAAGAAAAAGCTCGGTTTCCCCGTGCCTATAAGGGTGTGGCTGAAAGAGGATAAGTATTACGACATTGTGAAAAAAGAGTTTGAAAGCGACGTGGCAAAGCAGTTTTTCAACACGCAGCCGCTGGTGCAGCTTTTAGATGACCACCGCAGCGGCAAGGCTGACAACAGCCG
>CANRPG010000059.1 GCA_947632425.1 uncultured Clostridia bacterium
CTTTATACAAGGTAAGCTCTTATTTTATACCCGAACGTTTCGGAAAGGATTACAACGAATTTTTGCAGGCATATGTAAATGCCGGCGGAGCAAATGTCAGTGATCAGCGACACCGCTGATAATATATGAAAGGAAGATGTATATGAAGAAAGTAAAGAAACTGTTCAGAACGCTCACCTCGGGCATTGTGTCTGCTGTTGCTGCCGCGTTTGGCGCAGTGACAGCTTTTGCCGCAGATGCGACCACGCCGCTTGACGGTACGGACAGCATAGTCAACTGGATCGACAGGCTTAAAGAGTCAGCCACGCAAATAGCTATAGCTATTATCATTCTTGCCATAGTCGGCGTAGCTATTGTATGTGTTTGCTCCAAGAACGGTTTGGACAAGGCAAAACCGTGGATCGTTAGTATCCTTGTCGGCGCTGCTATCCTGCTTTTCGGCGAGGGCGTTTTGATCGCTATGTTTTAATACATGGGCTGCCGGGGATCTCCCGACAGCAAAGGTTCTGCCCGATGCGGAGTTTTTGCTGTCGGAAGATCTAATAAGTTAAAGGAGAGTAAGTATGAATATTGCAAAAAACAAATTTGTCAGAAAGGCAAGCGCCTTTTTGTTTTCGGCGGTGTTTGCGGTGCTGGCTGCCATTCCTGCCGTATATGCCGAGCCCAACTACGGTCAGATACCCTCTGACAGGATAAAGTTTGTAGTCAAGCAGTCAGGTTGGCTTGATATTATAAGAATTGTACTGTGGAAGATACTTGTTGGGTGCGCTCAGCTGATAGACAGTATCTATCAGGCAATAAACAAGCTGCTGGAAGTCAATATATACGATATGTGGATAAAAAAGATACCGTTCTTTTCCAGCGGTATGGGAAAGATAGCCGCCGCACTTGCAGGGGTGAGCATCGTATTCGCCGCAATATATTTTGTGGCATTTTACGACAAAACAAAACATCTTGATATGATACGCAGCATACTGCTGGTTTTCATAACTATAGCAGCCTTGCCTGCTCTGATCTCCTGTATGTCAGACATACGGTCAATAAGCATAAAATCGCTTAATGATACCTCTATAAGCGACAGCAGCGCTTCCACTACGGCTGTTCCTAAGTCTATAGGTCAGATACTGCTGGGTTCTGTAACATATATTGCCAGTGATGCAACGGTGCAGCGGCTGGACGAACTGGGCGGCTGGGCAAACTTGAACCCTTATGATGTAGATATAAATCAGGTCAACCTGAATACCGACTGGACAAAATATCCCTCAAAAGACGGTTTGGTATCTTCTCTCGGCGGAACAAAGAATTTCAATGAGCTTACTATAGAGAACAAACTTGTTCTTCTTGGCTGCTACGATAACTATATTCTTTATCAAAACATAGTCGGAACAGAGAACACTGTTGCTATCTTCAAAGGTACTGTAGACCGCAACGGCGTAAAGCAGTATGATCATCTGACCGCCGATGAACTGAGCGAAAAGATAATAGAACAGATAAACAGGATATGTGGTGTTTCGCTGCCGCTGAGTACGCAAATAAGCAGCGCAGTGTTTGATCCGCAGGTAGAAGAAAAACTTATAGATCTTAACTATAAAAACAATCAAGACTATATAAACACAGGCGACTCGGTATTTCGCGATGACAGCAATCAGTATTACTGGCTGCCGCTAAGAGACGAGGACGACCAGAAGAAGGCTGATGCGACCGAACTGATACTTGGGGCAATAAAAAACTTGGGTACATATCAGGAATACGTATACACATATGACTGCGATTTCTTCTTCGGATATGTAATGGTGCTTGCCACTTTGATCTCTCTTATATACGCAGGCTTCAGACTGGCAACGCTTCTGTACGATGTGATGTTCGTACAGATAATAGCGCCGCTGTTTATCGCAACAGATATGCACGGTACAGGACGCGCCAAAAAGGTGATAAACAATCTTGTTAATACAAACATAGTTATAATCGTTGTTTTCGCACTAATAAAGATATATCTTATATGCGCAGTCGGCATAGTTTCTTCGTCGCTGTCGTTTGTAGTAAAACTTTTTCTGTTAATGGGCGGAGTTAAATTCCTTACAGACGGACCCGATCTCGTGACAAGGCTGCTTGGTATAGATGCCGGCGTAAAGAACGGCGCAGTATCAGTGATGGCTCTCACATCTGCTGCACGAATGGGTCTTAACGCCGCAAGAACAGGAACAGCTGTTGCAGGAACAGTCGCAGGAACAGTTGCAGGAACAGCTCGCCGCGCTGCACATATCGGTCAGGGTATTGCCGGCGGCGTGGCAAGAGCGCCCGGAGCTGTAAAAACAGCCGTAAACAATGCGCAGGAACACCACTGGGAAAAGCAGGCTGAAAATACGGCAAGAAACGAAGCAGGCATGACACGCGCTGAATACAGAGATGCAACAAGAAATGCGGCAAAACAGGAACGTGCGGACAGGCGAGCCTCTGACAGACAGGAACGCTTCGACAGAGCATCGGCGGCAGGAAAAGAAAGATTTGAAAACATCTACAGCAATATGTACGGTGATGAAACATCTGCATTGAGAAGCGAGACCGCGCAAGCTCCGACTCCCGATAATGACAACGTATATGCAACTGAGAACACTGTCGGCAGGGACAGCAGCGCTGAAGCTGAAAAAACAGCTGCGCCAAGAAACGATACCGCGCAAGCTCCGATGCCCGATAACGACAACGGATATGCACCTGAGAACACTGTCGGCAGGAACAGCAGTGCCGAGGCAGAAAGAACAGCTGCGCCAAGAAACGATACCGCACAAGCTCCGATGCCCGATAATGACGACGGATATGCAATCGAGAACACTGTCGGCAGGAACAGCGGTACTAATACAGAAAGAATTCCTGCAAGAAATACATCAGAGCAAGCAGAACCTCCTGCAAGCAGCGGAAAGGGTGATGAATAATGGGAATGATGCCGAAGAAGATCAACGCCGAAAACAAAATAATCGGCAACATAACTTTTACCGTTATATTTATATGTATTATATGCGCTATAGCAGGGTGGCTGCTTGGCGCTGTAACAGGCAGCAAATACAGGCTGGTCATGTCTATAGCCGCAGCCGTCATATCTTTCATTCTGCTGACAACAGCCCCCGGCAACAGACGTAAAAACTGCGCCGCAGGAATAGTCGACCTGCTGAAACATCTGTTTGGCAAAAAAGTCATGTACGGTGCAGGCTCTGAAGAACAAAAAGACAGGCGATACCGCGATCAGACTCCTAAGAGATAACTGTGCCACGTGGCACACTCTTGTTAAAAAAGAAAGGAAAAAGATATGAAGAAAAAGCTAATAAACGGCAAACAGCTCATAGATACCAAACAGTTTCTGGAGCGCGTAGTTGATCTTTCCGTAGATGATAACGGTATTGTGAGCATTAAGCAGAAAGGGCATAACAGCCTTGCCGCTATTATTCAGATAGGCGGTACTGACATTTTTCACTTTTCGGACGACGACCAGTTTGTTTGCTACAATAACTTTGCCAAAGCAACTCAGCGCCTCGGCTGCCAACACAAATACATCTTTCTCAACGGCTGCATATCTCTTGCCGAACAGAAAGACTATCTGAAATATAAGATAGACAAGCAGCCGCAGCCTTTTCTGCGTGCGCTATTGTGCAGGCAGCTGCAAAGCATAGAAGAAATAGAACGCTCTCAGCAGAGGGAAACTTATCTTATAATATACGCTTCCACTTCTGCCGAGCTTTTGCGATTGTGTGCAAACTATACCCATGATATGCCCGATGTGCTGACACGCCGTATAGACAACAAGCAAGAGGCTGAAGATTTTCTGAGGCGGTATCTGTGCTTCGGCAGTGAGAACAGCACATCGCCTATGCCCGACAAGATCGAATTTCATCAGACGTATTTCAAGGTGAACAACAAAAAGTACGCAGCGAAGATAAACATAGACGGTTATCCCGAAGAAATATTGCAGCTTCAATACGCGGCTTTGACGAATGAATTTCCCTCGGCTACCATAACTATTGATATAAGTCCTATGGCAAAGGCAGATGTGCTTTCCAAGCTCTCCAGATCTCTGCAAGAGATAAAGGGGCGCAGCCTTATAAAGCAGTCCGAAGCCAACATACTGGACAATGACAGCGAAAGAGCGCAGCTTTTTGAATTATACGATACGATAAAAAACGGCAACGAGCAGCTGCTCTCACATTCTATGCACATATATGCTTGTTCATCATCGCTGACAGCTCTTGAAGAACAGGTGCGGCACATATCCGAACAGTTGGAACAGATCAAATTCGAGCATTATGTGCCTCACAACACAGCCAAAGACTCCTTTGCATCGCTTATAGTTCCCGACGACAACATAAAGCAGGCTATACCGCTGCATGATACATGGAAGACTCAGTACCCGTTCTTTTCCCAGACGTTTATTGATCCTCACGGAGTTTCTTTCGGGAACACTTCGACCGGCGGAGAGTGGGTGCTCGATACTTTCCGGCAGACTGCGCAAAGAACATCTTACAGCCTCTGCATTATGGGCAGCATGGGCAGCGGCAAGTCGGTGGCTCTGAAAGACATGATACAAAACCGCCTTGCTTTAGGCGATATAGTTATTGCCCTCGATGTTGAGGGTGAGCTCACCGACTTAGCGCAGATATGCGGCGGCAGAGTTATAAAGATGAGCGCAGGCTCTACAATAAACGTGCTGGAGCTTCAGCAAAGCGGCAACATGGCGCTGGAGTCGGAGCACTCTAACTACGCTTCAGAGATCGCAAGAGTTGTAAAGTTCTTCGACATTGTATCTTCGGCTATAGGCAGCAAGGAAATGGACGTACTCGAGGAGATACTCAACGATATGTACATATACTGCGGCATAACTGCCGAAACGCAGCTTAGTGATATACCCTCTGAGGGCTTCCCTATACTGGACGACCTGCTGCGCACTATACGCTCATCACTCTATGACGATCTGCGCACTCACAAGGTAAAGTCTGACCTTTCCTCAGCTCGCAGAGAAATATTGGAAACGCTTGAAAGCGCCGTAACAAAGCTTATAAAATCTTACGGAACACTGTTCAACGGTCATTCTACAATCAAGCTCACAAACGAGCAGTTCGTTGTATTCGATCTTCAGGACGTAGTAAAGATAGACGACAAGGGCATATTTCAAGGGATCATATACAACATAATAAAACTCGCGTGGGGCGTTATAGTATCTAATTCTGTATACAATCAGACCGTTATCAACCCATACGATATGCGCAACGTGATAGTTGAATTTGAGGAGTGCCATGTCTATCTGAACGAGGATTGCCGTCTGCTGGTAGAGCAGATAGTATCCATGCTGCGCCGCACACGTAAATACATGGCGGCAAACTGGTTCGTATCGCAGGCTGTCAAAGACTTTGTTTCTGATGTCAATTCGGCATCGGCAAAAGAAGTATTCAAGATATTTGACCTATGCCAGTATAAGTTTATAGCCAAGCAAGATCCGAGCAACCGCGAGCTGCTTATGAGGATATTCCCCGAGTTCACCGCTTCAGAGATAAATTCGGTATCTGAGTTTTCTTCAGGCGATATGCTCTTTTCTTTTTCGGACAGCAAGCTGAAAATGCGCTGCCACAAAACTATAGAGCCTATAGACCTATTGTGGATAGGCTCGGTAAAAGATCTGCCCGTGCTCAGAGAACGCTGGTACGAAATGTTTTACGGCGAAGAATACAGGCTGCCAAACATAAGGCGGCAGGATTTTGTTATTGACTATACGGGCAAAGTAATGCAGCTGTACGGATTTACGGTGTACGACTCTGAATACCTTGCAAAAAGGATAATGCAGCAAGCCGATCAGTGCTATAAGTATCACGGAGGTGCGGTAGAAGATGAATGACCTGCTAAACCCACGAATAGCGAATATACGATACGCAGCTACAGTAATGATCATACTTGCAGGAGTGCTGATATGCGTTTTTCTGTCGGTGTATCAGGCTGTCGATAACAAAACTTCCGATATGAACTACAACGTTACCGTCTCTCTGAACGGCTATCTTATAAAAGCCGCAAATGCCGAATACGACAGCGAAGCAAAGCTGTTTGAGTTTGACCTGTACCACAAAAGCAAGTCAGAGGTCAAGGCTTCAACACCCGAGATATATTCTATAGCATCTTCCGACGACCTCAACACGTTCAGAAAATACACCGCCGAGCCTATAAAAAACAACGAATACGGTATACATTACAGCGTGACAGACGTGCCTGCCGAAGCTGAATATGTGCGTATTTTTCTAAGCTCCACAACGCCCTCATATACGCTGCCCGACAAAACGGACGACTTTGGCAACATCATAAAGGGCGAAACGGTGGCAGAGGCAACGCAGTACGTTGAGATAGTTATAGATATGAAAAGCGTAAACCAAGAAAAGATCTCGCCCGAGGGAATTATTTCGGATATTGACAAGAATTTTTCTTCGGAAAGCAGCACGACCTCTCAGACTACATTGCAGTCATCGGCAACATATACTTCTACAGCGGTTTCTGAAGCAGCATCTGAAACTTCTGAGAGCAGCACGACCACGGCAGAAAGTCACACCACGGCTGCGATCACAACTTCATCGATGAGCACCACTTCAAAGCAGACGACCACGCCGAAACAGACGACCGCAAAGCCAAAGACCACATCTGCCAAGAAAACCACAACTACGGCTTCCGTATCTTCAAGCACTGCCACAGCAGCCACTACAAGACCTACCGTGACGACCACGGCGCAGCACATACCGCTGCGAGGTCTGAAGATAGACTGCGCGCAGGCTGTAAACGGTGTAGTTACTTTGCCGCAGGGCAGCAGCGCGGCACTTACCGCTGTATTCACGCCTGCAAACGCTTCCGCAAAAGTATCGTGGAGCAGTACAGACAGCTCTGTAGCGGCGGTAGATGCCACAGGCAAGGTAACGGCTGTATCTAAGGGAACTTGCATAATAAAATGCACCTCTACAGGCGAAGAACTGTTTGAAGTCGGCATAATGATAAAGGTTCAGTAAGAAGATAAGGAGAATGAACATGGACAATGAACGCGGCGTTATATATGAATACCATAAGACAGCTGATGAAGCAGCTGCACAGACTATTAAAAACCGCTGCCGCATTATTCTGATAATAAGCTTTGCATTTGCACTGGTAAGCATATGTGTGTCGGCATGGCTGCTGCTTATAAGCGCTGTACTGATAGCGGCTATGCTAAAGACATTTCACTACGCTTCAGATGCAGGCATAGAGCAGCATTTTTATCTGTATGACGACAGCACTCTCAGAATAGTGCAGTCAAACAAATACGGAGAGATAGAGTCGGCAGACATAGATGTTGCCGATATACTTCAATGCAGGTTCTATGACAGGCAGTACACCGAGCTGGGTATTATCTTTGATACCTTAAACAGCTGCAAAAGCACCTGTGATGCACTGGGCGCACCCGTTGCAAATGACCGTGATAATTACATCTTAGTAAATGTTTCGGAGAACTCAGAGCTGCAAAGGTTTCTTATAGGAGAAGCGGCGGAATACATACCGATAGAGTACCCTGCGATAAAGGGTCATAAATACAACAGGATAAGGAGAGGCAAATAATGGCTGATCTAAGTATACGCATAAGAGGCACATCACAATGGGTAGTTGATATGCTTGACAAGATAGTCGCAGAAGAGGGATACGAGTCGCGCAACCAGCTGATAAATCACATACTGGAAGCATACGCAACTTCGCGCTCTGACTTTTTCGTGTCAGCTCTGCCCGACGTTACAAGAGAACTGTGCAGGACAGCTATAGACGAACTGGCTGAAACGGTACGCACCCACAATAAAAACATCGAGATAACCTACAAGCATATAGCGCGTATCGCTGATGAGCTGCGTGCTGTTATTTCTTCTGAAAACAGTTCAGACAGCTTAGCACGATAATTTATGCCTGCAAAGTGTATTGCACCTACCAAAACTGTATAGCACCTTGTATAGCACTCTTGAAAAATGTATAGCACTTTGTATAGCACTTTTCAAAATTTGTATAGCACTTTGTATAGCACCTCGCAAAAACTGTATAGCACTCTGTATAGCACCTTGCCAAAATTGTATAGCACTTTGTATAGCACTTTTGGGTCGGTGACTGCAACGGTGAAGCCGCAAAGCTCGGTACTACCGAGCTTTGACAAATGCGTGACATCACGCCCTTATGCTCTTTATATGAAAAGGCAATGCGTTTCTAAAAATACTGTGCCACGTGGCACACTAACACCACACTGAAAACAAGTTGAAAACCTAAGGAGTGATACATATGAAATCTAACAGCCGACTGACAGCCTACAGACTAAACGAAGGGACATTAGAGCTGGTCGCAATGCTGGCAGAAAAAGAACACAAGAACAAAACGCAGATAATCGAGGAGGCGATCTACGTATACGCCTCCAGGAACAAAAACGATATAAAAGAACCCGGAACGTCTTCAGGCGATATTCGCGCAAATGAAAAAGCAATCACTTTTGACAGCGCTGACAAAGCGGCTATGTCTAAGCAATATGACAAGCTGCTCGTCTTGCTGAAAGCTATAGATGAGAGCTGCTTTCATCAGCTCAATCTGCTCAACACCGTTTGCGACAACATAGCCTCGCCTGACTTCGATACATATTCATCGGCTGCTTCAGCGCCGACCGCATGGCTGGACAAATCAGTGCAGGAGCGCAGGAACACTATCCTCAATCATCAGACTAAGGCTATGCTCAGCGCCGGCAGCAAAGACGGCAAGAACACTTAGCGCATTGAAGGGAGATCATCATGGGCAAGAAAAGCATAGAACACTTAGCGCATCGAAGGGAGATCATAATGGGCAAGAAAAGCATAGAACAGTTTTACGGTAAAAACTACACAGGCAAGGGCAACAACCCTGCGGTGGTGTTCAGCCTAGGTTTCTGCTTTGACTGGCATATAGGGAACGGTGATTTTTATGATTACTTGGAACGCCCTGAAGCCTTTAAGAAAGAGATACACCAAATGGACGATGAGTATCGCGTGACCAAAGACTACATGGACTACATGAAGAACAACGAGAAATCAGACGGCATTTTCGACAGCACAAAAGACCGCCTGCGAAAAGTTGATATAGACCTATACCGTGACAAGGAGCTCAGAACAAGGGCAGAGGGCGCGCCGAAATACATAGGCGTTGTGTCTTTTAATAATGGCTTTCTGCGCCAGCAAGGTATAATGCAAGGAAACGCACTCGACCTGAGGCGGCTGAAAGATATATCAAGAACAGCAATGGCGAAGATGATACATACCTCTAACAAGCTCGATGACAACAATGTGTTCTGGACGGCTGCCATACATACTAACACAGATAACATACATATCCATTTTTCCATATGTGAAAAGCACTGCATGAACCGTGATAAAGATATGCTGGAAGTAAATGCTTTCGATAAGCTGAAATCTGTGTTTGTAAATGAGATGATAGGCAGCAAGAACACTATTGAGATCACATCGATGCAGCGTCAGGTGTTGATGCCTCTGTTCGACCGCAGCGTAGGGGCAGTTAAGGAACAGATAGTGGAGCTCAGCAGGCGGCTGCCTGACAACAAAAGCCTTTGGCAGTACAACCGCAAGAGTATGCAGCCATACAGAGAGATGATAGACAGCTGCATTGACGGTATAATAGAAAGCAACGACGAACTAAAGCAGGCTTTTGGAGAATATATGAGAAAGCTTGACGAGCATACTGCAAAATTGAAAGATTGGTACGGCGACGGTAACCGCCATTTGTATCTTGACTATAAGAAAAACAGGCTTCAGGATACATACGCACGTTTTGGGAACAGTCTGCTGAAAGCTATAGCGGAGTCAGAGCTCGGTGAGCCGGCTGCAATGCGAGAGGAACAGTTTACCGAGCAGCCGGATCCACAGGATACGGGATATGACGGTGAAGAAGATGTTTTCTTTTCGGGAGATACTGGATTTCAGCCTCCGCTGCCGTCACCCGAAGAAAAAATATCTGATGCATCGCCGCAGATAAAATGGACTGCTCGCTAT
>CANRPG010000060.1 GCA_947632425.1 uncultured Clostridia bacterium
CTCGCGAACGTCAAACCCCTCGATGTTCTCGCGGTTGAGGTCTATCACATCAGCGTGCGATATACCCCTCTTGCCGCTCGGCTGCAAAAATGTGAATTCCTCGCCCCACTTCATCGAATCTTCCGAAACAAGTCCGTCGTTGCTGCCGTCAAACCTCTTTACAAACAAATACGACATATTCAGCGGAAACTGACCACCCAACGCGCCCTTGTTCACCGAGCCAACGCTCTGATAGTACACGCCCTCGCTGTCGGGGCACTTTTCGTTGAACGCAGCGCAGTTTTCTGCCGTCAGATCTTTCACAGCCGCCATAAAATCGGGATCACTATCGCCCAGTAGTTTCATAGCCGCGTTGTATTTTGCAGATACTGTGTCGCACAGCCCTTCGCTCGCCTTTTCTATAAGGTAATCGGCAAACTTGCAGCCGCGGTGAGGCGTGTTTACCGTCGTCAGCGACGCCACTTTCTCCGCGCAGCCGTGCAGCGTTATCGCGCAGCGCGAATCCAGTCCGCCCTTTGAGTGCGCTATTATGTTCACTTTGCCGCAGCCCGTTTTCTCTACTATCGCGTTTATCCTGTCTGCCAGCTCTTTTCCGCTGTCGTATACCGCCGCCGCCGACTGCTGCTCACCATAGTATACCACAGCGCCATTTTTCTCCAGCTCCTCGGGTATCCTTCCCCAGTAGTTAAAGTATTTCAGGTCGCGAAAGAACACCCCGTGCACCATAAGTATCGGGTACTTTGTTTTGCATATCTGCCTGCCCTCTCGCTGCTTGTCTATCTTTATCTTCTCGTTTTCAAACTTCAGTTCTTTCCCCATTATACGCAGTGTTTTTATAAGCACAATAACATTCAGCGGCGGAATAAATCCGCATATCAGCATTGCCGCTCTGTGCTTTATTCCAAGCTGTACCGATGTAAAATAGCACCTCAGCATTCCTGCCCAGAATATCACAAACAGCATTAACACCGCAAACACTATGTACCACACTGTCTCGGAAACTTTCAGCTCGCCAAGGGTAATTATGCACACCGCCGCGGCTACCGAAAGCGCCAGCGTTATAAGAAATATCCACAGAAGTCTCACTCCGCCTGCAAGTATTTTAAGGCGTTTTGCAGGCTGCTTTTTAAACACAGGCTTTGCGCTTATGAATATTACTATCGCCGCCGCCAGAAGGGCAGTAGACACCCTGCCGCCTATGCCGTAAAATGCCGATATTCCAAGACAGTTTATGCACAAAAAGCATATCAGCGACTGTATAATTACCATAGCGCAGCCCTCCGTCAGTCAAATATACCCTTTATCGAGGCAATAATGTCACCAAAATAGTATGTGTACTTGTATATCACCCACAGCCATATAGCGCACACGGTCAGAAGGCTCATAGTGTAAACCACTCGCAGTGTTACCCTCATGCGCTTTTTAAGTACAGCTTTTCCCTCTTTTACAGATAACTGGTCGTAGAACGTTCCCAGCCACAGTATCACAATAAATGTCGGTATGAACAGCAGTATCGCCAGTTTAGAGTCCGTGCTGTTCTGCGATACCCTGTAGGCTATGTAGTCAAGAAAAATGCCGATCATCACGCTCACCGTGACGCAGCATATGCTGAGTATCTTTCGCATATACGCCCGTTACTCCTTTACCATGTAGCACACCACAAACGGCAGGTGCGTGAAACTGCGCTTTTCTATCTCGGTGTAGCCGCGGCGCAAATAGAACTTCTTCAGCCGCTCGTTTTCATCTATTATCCCTGCGCTTATCCGCCTGTAGCCCATTTTTGCAGCCTCTCTCGCGGCGTATTCCATAAGGCGCGTGCCATAGCTTTGGTTCTGCTTTTCTGGAAGAACGCATAAATGCTTTATCTGCACTTCATTTTCGCGCCTGTCAAGACCCACAACGCCAACAAGCTCCGTGCCGTCGTAAATACCGAAGAACTCAACCCCGTTGCCCGATTCAAATATAAGCCTCTCCAGCGTTATGAACGCCGTGTAAGTCGGGCAATTGAGCGGCGTTAAGTGAAACTGACCTGCCACAGGCGCAAAACTGCGGTGTATAACGTCTAGGCACTCCCCCAGCTGCGACTGCTCTATCCTGCGAATAACGTCTGCCATTTCAATACTCTCCTTTGTGTTTATATATCAAAAATCCCCGAAAAGAGCGTAAAAACGTTCCTTTCGGGGCATCCTGCCATGCAGAACACTGTTCCACCCGTGTTTACAGTAAAATTACTGCCTTTAGTGCCTTTAACGCAGGCAAAACGTCGCTTGTTGGGCGCGCTCGCGGAGCGGTGTACGCACTTTTGTGCCGCAGCATTGCTTCCAGCCTGTGGCAATGCTCTCTGTTTGCGCCATTTTTTAAAGAGCGTCTTCTCCGTTCATAGCTTTTCATAGCTTTAAAATACATCTTTAACCTATATGTTATCACGAATTTTCGCCCTTGTCAAGAGGTTTTGAGCTATTTTTTCAAAAATTTCTTGACACGGGAGAAGAATTATTATATAATAGTATTATGCGTTGATATGCGTATTTGTATCTTTACAATTTCATATTAAATTTTTAAGAGGAGGACTGACTATATGGATATACCTATAGTTATCTTGCTCTGCGTCATTTGCTGTATAGCAGGCGCTGCCATAGCAGGCTTTATCTGCTTTCGGCAGGGCATTAGATACAGAAAGAAAACCGCCGAGGCAGCAATAGGTTCGGCAGAAGAAGAAGCTCAAAGAATAGTAAAGGACGCAGGCAAGGAAGCGGAGAGTCTTAAAAAGTCCGCGCTGGTCGAAGCGAAAGACGAGATCCATAAAAGCCGCAGTGAAGCGGAAAAAGAGATCAAGGAAAGGCGCGTAGAGATATCGCGGCAGGAAAGACGTATCCAGCAGAAAGAGGAAACTCTCGATAAGAAGATCGACATGATCGAAAAGAAAGAAGAGTCTCTCACTTCTAAGCACAAGGCGGCAGATGAAAAACTCGCCGAGGCGGACAGGATAAAGAAAAGTCAGCTGGATATGCTCGAAAAGATCTCCGAATTTACCAAAGAACAGGCAAAAGAACATCTTCTCAACTCTCTCGAATCAGAGCTTGTGCATGAAAAAGCCGTCAAGATACAAAGCTATGAAGCACAGCTCAAAGAGGAATGCGAGAGCAAGGCAAGGCAGTATATATCCCTTGCAATTTCAAGGTGGTCGTCCGAACAGGTCTCAGAAACGGCTGTGTCGGTCGTATCTCTGCCTAACGATGAGATGAAGGGCAGAATTATCGGTCGAGAGGGCAGAAACGTCAAGGCTATAGAAACGCTTACAGGCGTTGAGCTTATTATAGACGATACACCCGAAGCTATAACTATTTCATGCTTTGATCAGGTAAGACGTGAGATAGCTAGGATAGCTCTTGAAAAACTTATCAACGACGGCCGTATACACCCGACTCGTATAGAAGAAATGGTGGATAAGGCAAGACGTGAAGTAGAGCAGCGTATCAAGAAAGAGGGCGAAAGAGCCATACTGGAAACGAACGTGCATGGCATAAACCCCGAACTTGTAAAACTTCTGGGAAGGCTTCACTACAGAACAAGCTACCGTCAGAATGTGCTTGACCACTCTATAGAAGTCGCGCATCTGGCAGGCATGATGGCATCGGAACTCGGCGTTGATGCGGCGCTTGCACGCAGAGCAGGACTTCTGCACGATATAGGCAAGGCGCTCAGCTATGAGATCGAAGGTTCACACGTTCAGATAGGTGTGGACGTTTGCAGAAAGTATAAAGAAAACCCCGATGTGCTGCACGCTATCGAGGCTCACCACGGAGACGTGGAAACAAGAACAGTAGTAGCCGCGCTCGTTCAGGCAGCAGATGCTATCTCGGCAGCAAGACCGGGAGCGAGAAGCGAAAACTACGAAAACTATATCAAGCGTCTTGAAAAGCTTGAAGAAATATGCTCATCTTATGACGGCGTTGAAAAATCATACGCTATACAGGCAGGTAGAGAAGTGCGTATAATGGTATCGCCCGAAAAGATAAACGACGAAAGAATGGTACTTGTCGCAAGAGATATCGCAAAACGCATAGAAAACGAAATGGAATATCCCGGACAGATAAAGGTACACATCATCAGAGAGAGCAGAGCTATCGAGTACGCGAAATAACTATATAATCACATAGAGTTATAAAGTAAATGATCGGGTGGTATGAGGTCGCCTCTGCCACCCATTTTAGCAAGTATATATCGGTATCTTAAAATGTGGGAGATATGACGTATATGGATAACAAAGAAAACGAAAAAGAACAAAGAAAGCACCTTTTTCATACTACCGAAAAAAGTGACTTTATCGTTAATATGACAGAAAAGCAGTATCAGAAGCTGGGCTTTATCTATCTTGCGCTGTCAGCTATTGTGCTGTTCGTTATGAGCATACCTTATTATGTCTCCAAAGGCGCGCTAAGATACTCTTTTTCGGGCATAAACGCTTTGCAAACAATGAAATATGTCGATTTTTCGCGTATATCCTCAAGGTGCAGCGGCTATATCTCTTATCTGCAAATTGCGCTTTACGCAGTCAGCTTTATAGGTTTTCTGATACTTATAATATCGGCGACGAAAAAGTATTTCAAGGCGGGAGAGAACAAACTTTTTGTGCTCCCCGTGATATACCTGCTGTTCGTTGTGGTATCTACCTTTATGGCGTATGATATAAAATGCGCTTTCTTCGGCAAAGACTACCGCTATAACGGTATGCTCACACTGTTTTCGTATATAGGTCTGTTTGTCGCCGCATCGCAGATAAATTCACGCAGCCGCAGAAAAACATACCTCGATATTTTCCTTGCAATATCGCTTATAAACGCAGTATACGGCATATTGCAAACGGTGTCCTCTCTTGTAGAGAAAGTGCCGAACTTCTTCTTCGATATGCTCTATATCAACGGCAATGCCACCGATTCATATGAGCATTATGTCGCAGACGGTCTCGTGCATACACCCCACGCCCTCGCCGCGCTTATGACAATGGCTGTCGCAGTCGCAGCAGCAGGTCTTGTGTATGATAAAAGCAAAGTCAGAAAAGTTTTCTGCGCCGTGTGTGTAGGTACGTGCGCCGCAGCAGGCTTTCTTACCTGTACGGTCGCAGGCTATGTCGGCGTGCCGTTTGCGCTGCTCGCTGTTTTGGTCATAGAAATAGTAAGAGCTACAGTGTTCCGCAAAAAGTCGCCCAAAAATAAGTTCGGCGTGCTGTTTGCAATAGTCGGTATAGCTCTCGCAGCTGCGGCATTCGCAATAGTCGCCCTCGCCGACCGCGCATACCTCTATGACAGCGAAATAATCTGGATAGACAGCGCCTACAGACTAGGTACGGCATTCCCCGAAAGCACAGGCATAAGCGGCTGGCATATATACCCCAGACTGTGGAAAGAGTGCCTCAATATGCTCAAAAGCAGCTGGGTGCTCGGCGGCGGCCCCGATTGCATAGGCTTTGGCTATTACGGCACAACTTTGCTGTATGATTCCAAACTTGAATTCAGCACCGACCGTTCGTATAATGAGTATTTTGACCTCGCCTTGGCGTGCGGTATACCCTGCCTGCTGATATATCTTTCAATGGGCTTTGTGACTATCAAAAAGGGTCTGAGCTGCGTTAAGAAGTTCTTCCTCGGTGAGGACAGCTGGACAGCCGTTGCTCTGCTCGCAGCCGTGCTCGGATATGGTCTGCAAGCGAATGTGAATATAAGTATAATTACCGTAACACCGTTCTTCTTCATATTTGTAGGTCTGCTGTGGAACAGACCCCATACCGATACCGCAGCGACCGGCAAGAACGCCAAAAAGAAAGAGCGCAAAATACGTAAGTAAAAGCCCTTGACAAATAATTTTCCATAGTGTATAATATAAATAGAAAAAGGAGCACCGGCTTTGACTAAGCGGTTGCTTCCCAATATGCAGTAGAATAACCGCAATGCTTTAGGAGGCTGCGGTTATTTCTTTATGTTCTTTATAATTTCGTTGATGATCACAAAGAGCACAACGAAAATCAGCAAAAGAACTATAGCGAGAATTACATAAAGTATTTCCATGTCTATCGCCCTCCCTTCCTATGTAGTCGGTCTGCATACGCAAACCGCAACGCTAGGGTACGAGGGAAAACAACCGCCCGTTAAGTCCAGTTCCGGTGCAAATATATTATAGCATATCCTGCCGCTTTATGTCAACCCACGCTGCTTGCAAAAAGCCCTTGACAAATAATTTTCCATAGTGTATAATATAAATAGAAAAAGGAGCACCGGCTAGTACGATAGCGGCTATCTCCCGATTGACGAATTAAAAAATAACCGTCTTGTTTGAGAGCATGCGGTTATTTTTTCTTGATATTCTTAATGATCTCATTTATTATGATGAGAAGCACTATGGTCAGAGCAATACTTGCTATATCCATAAAATATCACCCCCTGCTCCTATGTATTCAGACATAAGTCCGGACAAGGTTATAAGGGAGAAAATAGCCGCTACCGTTTTCGTACTTCACCGGTGCAATTATATTATAGCATATCCTGCCGCTTTATGTCAACCCACGCCGCTTTGCAAACTGAATAATACAATTTTAGGACAAGCTGCACAAATTTTGCGGGCTTGTTTTGTGCATACATACAAATTTAAAAAAAGCTTGTAACATTTTGTTCCTTTGAAGTGTACTTATAAGTGAAAACATTTTTTCCGGAAAAGAAAATTTCTTAAAGGCGGATTATGCCTTTTTGAAGGAATTTTAAGGAGGAATATTTATGTTCAAATTAGTGTACAAGAATCTAGTGGGGCAGCTGAAAAATCAGCGAATGTTGTTTCTTTTGCTGGTGCTGAATATCGTTATCTCGTGCCTTGTTATATGCTTTTCTTACGGGCTTTACCAAAACTATAATATGATAGTTGAGGAAGGCGAGCAAAAGGGAACAACGGATCTGAACATACTTGTTGACAGCGAAAATTTCGTTGCGCCCGACGAAAAGACCGATGTAAAATTCGTTGCCGATATAACATTTGGCAGGGTAAAGGAATTTGCTTTGGCGCTGGATATCGATACAAGGAAAAATATAGATCATATTTCATCGAGACCTGTAGTGTCCTCGCCGCTGACTTATGAGTGCGGCAGTACGGCCGTAGCAAACCCTGATGATCTCTACAGCGACGATAAAGCCCCTTTCTATTTTCAAACGCTTGCATTATTCGGCATCGAGGGCGACAAGTTTACCGAGGACGGGCGGTATATTAACTTTATTCCCGAAGAAGAACGCGGCAACGGAGTAAAGAAGATAGTGCTGAGTGAAAACTATTTTGACCCGACATACAGCTTTTCGGAGGCTACCCCGTTTGATGTGAACTGGACGTTCAGAGTTATCCCAAAGGATACAGAGTCTGTGCTGATAAACGGTGAGAGCTACAATGTCTACAAAGCGCCGCATCCCGATCTTGTATGGATACCTGTTGAATCTGTGCCCGATGAAGCCAGACTTATGTTAGGAAACTATGATTTTGGCCTGACAACGCGCAACCCTTTAAGCATATCGTTTAAAGAGCCTATGACGCGCAAGCAGTATGAAGATATAAAATCGTGCGTTGACATACTGGGCGGCGGCGCTTACGTTGAAAATATCACAATTACCGATGCAAAGGAAATATACTACTACAAAACAATAATGCTGATATCGGTAGTTATTGCTGTGCTGGCTGCAATAAACATGGCAATACTCTATCGTTACATACTTGAGAAACGTTCGTCGCAGCTGGCGATATTCAGAATATGCGGCTGCTCAAAAATGACCGCTATAAACACATATCTTGCAGAATGTCTGGTTATAAACGTGCCGCTTTTCGCGCTTACAGAGCTTTTGTATCACAAGCTGATAATGCCGCGGCTTGCTTCTCTTTTCCCGAACATGGCAGGGGCGTACAGTTTCGCTCTTTACGCTGTGATATTCGCTATCTATATCGGCGCATCTACGATAATAATGCGCTATATGATAATAGCGACGGTGCGCAAACACAGCCTTGTTGCTCTTAAAAGCGCGAACAGGTCAACAAGCAGGTTCGGCATTATGAAAGTGTTTGAAGTTATCCAGCTTGCGGCTGTGCTCACTATGATGGTACTGATAGTATCTGCAATACTTTCAAGGTATGATCTGTATCTGCCGTTTGAAAAATATTTTGAACGCGAAGGCTTCATGGTTATCGCCACAGATCCCATGACATACGACAAGGATCTTGAAGAATATGCCGGCAGCGATGATATGATAAATTGTCAGATCACGTCGCGCGTGATAGGCGATGTTGATTTTGGCGGTATCGCGTATGACGATGAGTTTATTGAAAGCTATGCTCCGCCCCTTGAAGAAGGCGTATGGCTGTCAGACAGCGATGATACATATGAAAAGAACGGTTATATTCCTGCCGTTATTACCTCCTGCGGCGGACGGTACAAAGTTGGCGACGTTCTCTCTCAGGATTATGATATTTATAACTCCGTAAGCAATTCTACTGAAACCGTTACAGCAAAATTCAAAATAATAGGCGTACTGAAAGACAAGGTGAATATTGCCTCTTACGTTCTGGATAAGCCCATGGAATATGGCGATTGCAGGGATATATTCAATGTTTTCAGCGACAGCTTTGAAGAAAATGACTGGCTTCTGACAAGGCTTTCTGACGAATATGCCTTCTTTAAGAGCAGCAGCGTGGTGTGGGGAACGCAGTTTGTATTTTACGACGGCGAAAGCGACGAGCAGCTGGAGCAGCACAAAAACAAGCTGCTTGAAAAGTTTAAGGTAATGCCGCTGGAAGATGTGAAGAAAGGCAGTATGCAGTACATCTACGAGCAGATGTACACGCTGTTCCCGATAGCGGTTTGTATCTTCATACTCACTATCATTTCAACGGTATCTATCAGCGCAATATACACCAAACGCCAGCTGCGAAACTACGCTATTTTCTATATCTGCGGTGCTAGGTGGAGAACGTGTGCTTTGCGAAGCCTGAAAAACAGCGCAATTACCTGCGGTATAGCAAGCATATTAGCGGCGGTAGTGCTGATAATAGGCAAGCTCACACTGCTGAAAGAAACAGTAATTTCGTTTGGTATATGGCATTTTGCTGTATGCGCTTTGGTAATAATACTCTACCTCGCGCTTTCAATGATAATGCCGCTGGCTATCATAGGCTCTAACCAGCCTAAAGAAGTGCTGAAAGAGGATTAAGAAGTATAAATATCTGTACCAAAGGTGATCTGTTGTTTACGACATACATAAAACGCTCTGCGGTGCTGTGAGCTGATACTTGCGATATTCACTCGCAGCAAGCCAAAACAGCTGCTTATGCAAAACAAGTGATGCATTATCACCCTGCCTAGCGGTCACCTCTGACTGCAAATATAAGACCCGGAAAGCGCTGACCTTCCGGGTATATTTTTTGTACACTTGTTATCCCTTGTTCTGCGATGCCACCAGGCTCTCGCCGCAGTATATCTCGCGAAGCTTCGGCTTTTCTATCTTGCCCGTGGCGTTGCGCGGAATAGCAGCAAATATAAACTTGTGCGGCCTCTTGTAGCGCGGCAGACCGTTGCAGAATTTCTCCATTTCCTCCTCGGTACATTCGCACCCGGGCTTTATCTCAACTATCGCAGCAGCTATCTCACCCAAACGCTTGTCGGGCAAGCCTATAACAGCAACGTCCTTCACCTTGTCGCTCTGGCGGATAAAATCCTCTATCTGCACGGGGTAAAGGTTCTCGCCACCCGAAATAATAACGTCCTTTTTGCGGTCAA
>CANRPG010000061.1 GCA_947632425.1 uncultured Clostridia bacterium
CGTGAGAAACCAGCTTACCCCACTTCATGCGCTGATCGTAGTAACTTCTTGCCCTTGTGCAGGCATCGAGCATATCGTGCGCATTGTATGTCTTGAACGTAAAGCCGTTGCCGTTTTCTCCGCCTGCGTCGTGTATGCTGTCACGCAGACCGCCTGTTTCACGCACTATAGGAATAGTACCGTATCTAAGCGAGATCATCTGCGCCAGACCGCAAGGCTCGCTCTGCGACGGCATCAGGAACATATCTGCACCGGCATATATGCGCCTTGAAAGGTCGGGCACAAAGCCTATAACTACCCCTACCCTGTCGGGATAGCGATACGCCATTTCTCTGAAGAAATCTTCATACATCTTCTCGCCCGAACCAAGTATTGCAAACTTGTAGCCGAGGTGAATAATATCTTCAAAAACGTATTTTATAAGGTCAAGACCCTTGTGCGAAACAAATCTTGTAACTATGCCGATAACAGGCTCTTTGCCCTCTGCAAGACCTAACTCACGCAGCAAGCCCTCTTTGCAGACTGCCTTGCCCGATTTATCATCAACACTATAATTTTTGGGTATCTTCGGGTCGGTAGCAGGATTGTAAATATTCTGATCTATGCCGTTGAGGAAGCCGCACAGCTTGTACTGTTTGTGTATAAGTATCCTGTCAAGACCGTGCGAATACCACGGGTCAAGAATCTCCCAAGCGTAACTGGGCGATACCGTGGTTATCTTGTCAGCCGTTTCAATAGCGGCTTTCATAAAGTTTACGCAGCCGTCATAAGCAAGCAGGTCGCTGTGGTAAAGAGGTATGCCGATAAGGTCGTTTATAAGCTCCATACCATATTTGCCCTGATACTGTATGTTGTGTATCGTGAAAACAGTCTTTATGTCCTCATAACCCTGCTGGTAGCGGTAGAACACATCATAGTACACGGGAACCAGCGCAGTCTGCCAGTCGTTGGCGTTTATAACATTCGGCTTGAAGTCGATGTAATGCAACAGCTCCAGTATCGCTCTTGAGAAGAATATATACCTTTCAGCATCATCATAAAAGCCGTACAGACCGTTTCTTGCAAAATAATATTCATTATCCAGCAGGTAGTAGGTAACGCCGTTTGCAACACCCGTGAACACTCCGCAGTACTGATTTCGCCATGCTACAGGCACGGTAAAATTTGTAAGATAAGTAAGCGTAGCCTTTAATTCGGGCTTTATGTTGCTGTAATAAGGTATAACAACGCGGCAGTCGTGACCGAGTTCATTTATCGCGGCAGGCAGAGAGCCCGCAACGTCAGCAAGTCCTCCCGATGCGATATACGGCAGTGCCTCACTAGAACAGTATAGTATATTCACTTATTTTACCTCTTTTCTGAATTGATATTAGTCCAAAATTATACCGATGCGCCCTTGCCGATGTAGAGCGGAAATTCTTCCGAGCCGGAAAGCATTCTGTTGTCTGCAACGGTAACGTCCTTGTCGGCAACAATGTTGTTTATCACAGCATCATCGCCTATAACGGTATCCTGCATAAGTATGCTGTTCTTTACTTTAGCGCCCTTGCCTATCTTTACGCCTCTGAATATAACAGAGTTCTCGACCTCGCCTTCGATTATGCAGCCGTCTGCGATAAGCGAGCTTTTAACTATGCAGTTAAGATCATACTTAGAAGGCGCATTGTCACGTATCTTTGTGTAGATAGGTCTGTCCTGCAAATAGAGCTTCTTGGCGTTTTCGGGATCTATAAGATCTGTGTTGGCCTTTACAAAGCTTCTCATATCGTGTATCTTGCTGAAGTAGCCGTCATATTCGTATGTTCTGATGTTAAGTTCGTTTACCTTGCGCTGAAGAACGTCTCTCTCAAAACTGAAATAGCCTCTTGCATTGCCGTCCTCAAGCAGCTGGATAAGAAACTCCATTTTCATAACAAACATATTCAGGCAAGCGGTGCATTCACCTGCCATATTCGGCTTGTGAAGAACATCGCAGACTCTGCCGCTTTCGTCAGTCTGTATTATGGTAGATGACGAAGCCTCTTCGTTGGTATAAAGCCCGGTGTGAGTAACTATCGTTATATCGGCGCCGCTGTCAACGTGTGCATTGACTATCGGCTTGAAGTCAACGTTTGCAACTACATCACAGTCAGCAAGTATGACATACTCTGCTCTTGAAGCTTTCAGAAAGCTTATTCCGCCGTAAAGAGCCTCCAGTCTGCCTCTGTAAAGACCTGCCTCAACGTGCCCGAACGGCGGCAGAATATGCAGACCGCCCTTTTTGCGAGCGAGGTCCCACTCTCTTGCAGAACCGAGGTGGTCAAGCAGCGACTGATAATTTTCCTTTGTTATAACTGCTACCTCGTCAACACCGCTGTTAGCCATGTTTGAAAGAGGAAAGTCTATAAGTCTGTATCTTCCGCCGAAAAGCACCGAACCCATAGTTCTGTTTTTGGTTATCTCGTTGATAACACTTTCATTCATGTTGGCAAAAATTATGCCCATTACATTTCCCATATTAACTGCCATTTCTATCTCCCCCTTATATGCTCTGTGAAATGATCTGCTTCGGCTTTACATAAGAGCCGGAAGAAACAGTAAGGTTATGACCTACAACGGCAATTCCCCATTCGTCCCTGTTTTCAACGTTTTCGGGGCGTGAACCTACCTGAGCATTTTCTTCGATAACGGAATTTTCACCGACTATAGCATATTCAATCTTAGCGTTCTTCTTTATAACGCAGCCTGGCATAAGTATAGAATCCAGCACTATAGCACCCTCTTCAATGGTAACGCCGTTTGATATCATAGAAAATTCAACACTTCCGTCTATGTAGCAGCCCTCGGTTACAACAGAGTTCTGAACAGCTGCGTTCTTTCCTATACTCTGCGGCGGCATAACGGGGTTGCGCGAATATATCTTCCAGTCGGGGTCATAAAGGTCTATAGGTATCTTGGGATTGATAAGATCCATATTTGCTTCCCACAAAGAATCTATCGTTCCAACGTCTTTCCAGTAGCCGTCAAAGCGGTATGCCCAAACGCGCTCATTATTTGCAAGCAGCGCAGGGATAATATTGTTGCCGAAGTCCTTGGTGGCATCCTTGTCGTTTTCATTGGCGATAAGGTATTCTTTCAGCTTTGAGTAAGTAAAGATGTATATACCCATAGAAGCCAGCGTAGACTTGGGTTCCTTAGGTTTTTCAACAAAGTCATATATCTCGCCGTCATCACGCGCGAACATTATGCCGAAACGCGAAGCCTCTTCCAGCGGAACGTCGATAACGGCTATTGTGCACGCTGCATTGTTCTGCTTGTGATAGGTAAGCATCTTGTCATAGTCCATTTTGTAGATATGGTCGCCCGAAAGAATTATAACATACTCGGGGTCATATCTGTCCATAAACGATATGTTCTGATAGATAGCGTTAGCAGTGCCCGAATACCAGTCAGAGCCCGAGGCCTTCTGATAAGGCGGAAGCACATGAACACCACCGTGGATACGGTCAAGATCCCACGGCTGACCGTTTCCGATGTACTCATTGAGTACGAGTGGCTGATACTGTGTCAGAACGCCAACAGTATCAATGCCCGAGTTGATGCAGTTTGACAGAGGAAAATCAATTATCCTGTATTTTGCGCCAAACGGTACGGCAGGCTTTGCCACCGACTGCGTAAGCGCGTACAGACGACTTCCCTGTCCGCCTGCAAGCAACATTGCTACACATTCTTTTTTGTTAAACATTGTCATTCACCAACCATTTATTTTATTTTGTTTTCTTATCTGTCATTTTGGTTTCGGCAGACTTATCGGCTGCGGCTTTCGGGGCAGCTTTCTTTCTTGCCGGAGCTTTCTTGTGCTTGAAGTACATGACCGAAAACGGCGGTATCTCGATAGATATAGACTGCTCGTAACCGTGCATAGGAACGTCCTGCGTTTTTACAGTACCGTTGAGATACGGCGAACCGTCACGCGATGAAGAATTGAGCACCTCGGTATATGTTCCCTTGTAAGGTACGCCGAAGCAGTAATTCGACCTGCCGACAGGTACAAAGTTGCAGACTACAACGACCTCGTTGCCTTTTCTGTCGATACGCCTGAATATTATGATGCTCTGTCTGTAGTCATCGTTTGATATCCAGTTGAAGCCCTCCCACGAGTAATCTACCTGCCAGAACGGAGGATTGTCTTTATAGAACTTGTTCAGCGTTTTGATATATGCCTGGAAATTCCTGTGATTTTCAAACTCGTCTATCATGAACCATTCAAGTCCGTTTTCATAATCCCATTCTCTTACCTGAGCAAATTCGCTGCCCATAAAGGTCAGCTTCTTGCCGGGGTGAGCCATCATATACGCCATGAATGCTCTGTCCTGAGCAAACTTCGCATCCATATCGCCGTACATCTTGTTTATGAGCGAACCTTTTCCGTGAACGACTTCATCATGCGATATAGGCAGAATGAAGTTTTCCGAGAAAGCATAGAAGAACGAGAACGTCAGCATATCGTGGTGAAATGCCCTGTGTATCGGGTCAAGCGCCATATATTTGAGCATATCGTTCATCCAGCCCATGTTCCACTTGAAGTTGAAACCAAGACCGCCTATGTCGGTAGGCTTTGTGACCAAAGGCCAAGCTGTTGATTCTTCCGCTATCATCAGCGCGTTAGGAAATTCCTTGAACACTGCCGAGTTGAGCTTTTTAAGAAACTCTATAGCCTCCAGATTTTCATGACCGCCGTAAACGTTGGGTGTCCACTCTCCGTCACGTCTGTCATAGTCAAGATACAGCATAGAAGCCACCGCATCAACTCTCAGACCGTCGATATGGAACTTGCCAAGCCAGTGTATCGCGTTTGAGATGAGGAACGAAATTACCTCATTCCTGCCGTAGTCAAATACTCTTGTTCCCCACGAGAGATGATCTCTCTTCTTCGGGTCGGTGTATTCATAGCAGCACGAGCCGTCAAACTCATACAGACCCGGAGCATCTTTCGGGAAATGAGCAGGCACCCAGTCAAGTATAACGCCTATGCCTGCCTCATGGAACATATCTATCATTTCCATAAGGTCAAACGGCGTACCGAAGCGTGAGGTCGGCGCAAAATAGCCTATGCCCTGATAGCCCCAGGAGCCGTCAAACGGGTATTCGGCAAGCGGCATGAACTCGATATGGGTATAGCTCATCTCTTTAAGATACGGTATTATGCTTTCGGCAAACTTTGTGTAGCTGAAATACATACCGTCGGGGTACTGTCTCCATGAATTGAGGTGCACCTCGTAAATGTTCATGGCTGAATCATATGGGGTCGTCTTTGCCTTTTCGTCCTGCCACTTCTTGTCCTTCCACTTGTAGGTGTCAAGGTCGAATATCTTTGTGGCGGTATTCGGCGCAGTTTCCATATGAACGCCATAGGGGTCGGCTTTCAGATGTATCTTGTCATCGCAGCCGAGGATACTGTATTTGTACGTGTCGTAGATCTTCAGACCGCTTATAAAAGCTTCCCACACTTCGGTATCGGCAATAAGCTCCATAGGGTTAGCATTTTCGTCCCAGTTGTTGAACTCGCCAACTACCGAGACCTTTTTTGCATGGGGCGCCCATACGCGGAAATAATAGCCCTCAACGCCGTCTTTAATGCCTTTATGGGAACCGAAAAATTCCCCTGCCTTAAAGTTTGCGCCGTCGTGGAACAAGTATAATGGTATCTGATAATCTTTTGGTATCTGTTTTGAACCTGTCAAAATGTCTACCTCCTATATTTTTATAATATAATTGTACGCCATTTTAATATTTTTTTCAAGAGTTTTATAGAATGTTCTAATAATCCCACATATTTGAGCAGGCACTTTTGGTTATTTTGACAAAAATATTACCACAATTTAACATCTACAACAGGTCAGAAATCAGTTATACCAACGCACACACTTTTATCACCGCCACAGTCACGTCATCACGTCGCACTTCACCACTTTCGGGAGCGAAGAAACTTCCTATCTCAGCCGCCAGCTTGTCCGAATTTTTATCACCCTGCACGGCGGCTGAAAGAATAGCGTTTTCGGGGCTGCTTCCTATCCCGTCTGAGGCAAGTATAATTATGTCCTTATCAAACAGCTTTACGCGCTCCGATGAAATATCAGTTTCAGAAAGTATACCCAGCGGCAGCGAATCCAGCGTGAAAGAGCGTATGGTCTCATCTCTTACCAGATAGCTTGAAGCCGCACCTGCCTTGACAAACTCACACACTCCGCGCCGCAGGTCAAAATGAGCAATGTCAATAGTTGAGAAGGATTCTTCCCAGCCTTTTACCCTCATCACCGAGTTTATCATGCGTATGCCCGTCTGACAGCTTATACCTGCTTTCAGAAGCTTTCTTGCAAGACCCGAAGCCAGCATAGAATCAAGCTTAGCGCGCTTGCCCGTGCCCATGCCATCGGAAAGCACCACATATTCTTCGCAGGAATTAAGCTCTACAAGTTCTAACGTGTCACCGCAGTATATGTCGTTGTTGCTTGACGACTGCCACATACCTATTTCTATTTTGTATTCCGGCATAGGCGTAAATATAAGCTTTGTAATGCCGTCAGATGAAGTCGCGGTCGGCAGCTCCATATCAACATTAAGTATCTCGCTTACTTCCACAGTCAGTTTCACTGTGTCTACCTTGCTCAGGTTGGGAATAAACAGCTCGGCGCGGTAGTTTTTGTTTTCATCGCAGCTAACGCACGCTTTGGCATTTTTGCAGCCCAGCCGCACAGCTGCCGCCCTTACACGCTCCGAAAGCGAAGGGTCTACACTTGACATCTGGCATATCCTGTGTGAAAGATCGCTTAGTATATCTTCCATAGCAGAAAGCTGCTGTGTTACCACTTCACGCAGTTCCCCTGCCCTTACGCCGTTTGTATATTCATACAGTTTTTCCTGATAGCCTGTGTTGAAAGCCTTAGTAAGCTCGCCCGTTTTGCGGCAGTCGGGCATACAAGCCGAAACATCGCTGCTTCGTATTTTGCCGTATCTTTCGACCTTTTCTTCAAGGCTTGTGAACGCGCCTACAGTATCACCGGTATTTTCTTTCCAGCAGCTTTTGCAGCCTGCGCATTCAAGACATACTCTGTTTCCTGCTATAGTCTGTATATCCGTCTGCACCGACTTTTTTCTGATAACTTCGGCTATCTCGTTAAGCTGGTTTCGTATGCCGCCCAGAGTTTTAGATGCAAAATTCAGCCTTGAAGAAGCAGCTTGTCCCACAATGCTTATGGCGTTGGTATCGCCGCCTATGTGGTTAAGCAGCTTTCTTACAAAATTTGCAGGCAGACAGCTGAATAGTACAGCGGCGATCGCTACATCTTTGAGCATCATAAAAGTGTCGGCGTTTATGCCTATTACCACAAGACCCATTATCGAGGCTATCAAAAATGTCAGCACCATTGCAAAACTTCCTGCCGCCGATACAGCGCCGCATATAAGCCCTGCCGTTGCCAGAAGCAAAGTGTTTCCTGCCGTATCTACCGAGCAAAGCAGTACGCCGCAGGTGGTAAGCGCTCCCATTACCGCGCCGCCTATGTGTCTGTATTTCGTTGCCGCGCAAAGAAGCACCACCGAACCGAATATCCTGCCTGCATTGAAACCAAAAACGCTTACCGATGTCAGCAGAGATACCGTAGCCACATAAAGCACCGCAAGAGAAATTCCGTGCCTGCCGTTTATGTCCAGCAGACCGTTGGCATCTGTTCTGTTCTTTGTAGAAACGGCAAAGTAAGATATTGCCGCACAGATAACAATGCCGCTTACGAAATATATCATCTCCCGTGCGGATATCTCAAAGAAAATTGAAACTATCGTAAGCGCTACAGTCATTCCCACTACCGTAAATACCGCACTGCCCGATGGATCGGCTTTCTTTCTGCTTATTGAATACAGCGAGCGAAAGCCCATTACCAGTGTCATTGCGGCAGCCTGAAACACCATGTCGTCCAGCCTGCCGAACATTACCATTCCTGCAATTGCCGCAAGATAGCATAAAAGCGCGCACCGCCCCGAAGAAGCTATAACCGCGATGCCAAGCACCGTCGGCATACCCACAAGCTGTGCGCGTGCGCTGATAAATGCAAGAAATATCTGAAAAACAGATGATACCACCGCAAATACAGTATGTTCCTTTGAAAATTTGCCTTTTGTCCTACCATTCATTTTTGTCATCCCTTTTGTTGTTTTTCTATATGAAAACATTATAACAAAAAGAATTGGCAAATATTGTCATTTTGTGTTATGCGCGTAAAATTGAGCAAAATAAATATCCGCACCTATAAAAAGCACGGATAATATTTACTATATTATACTTTCAAGCGCGTTTGAAAAAGCTATGAACTGCCCCATTGTCAGGTTTTCGGGTCGTATCGTCTGCGGCAGACCAACTGAGGCAATAGCGCTGTTTACAATTTGCTTGTCTAATTTCATAGCAGAAGAAACAGAATTTGCAAGAGTTTTTCGCCGCTGAGAGAACGCACCTCTTACCGTTTTAAAGAAAAACTCCTCGTTTGAAACGCCTTTTGGTGTATCATTATTGAGCCGCAGCCTTATAACGCAGCTGTCAACATTCGGCGAGGGCATAAAACTGCCACGCGATACGTTGAACAGCATTTCCGGCTCTGCATAGTAATTTACCGCAACAGTTACCGCTCCTGCTTCTCTGCTCGGCAGAGGTGCACACAACCGCACGCCTGCTTCTTTTTGCACCATAACGGTTATGCAATCCAGCGGCAAACGCTGCTCAAGCAGCATCATTATCACAGGTGAAGTTATATAATACGGAAGATTTGCACACACAGAAACACTGAGCCCTTCAAAATTTTCGCTGATCACTTTATTCAGATCGGTCTTCATAACATCAGCAAAAATGACCTTTACATTGTCGTATTCTTTCAGCGTTTTCGCGAGTATCGGTCTCAGGCGAGTATCTATTTCAATAGCAACAACTTTTTGCGCACGCTTGGCAAGCTCGTTTGTCAGAACGCCAACGCCTGTGCCTATCTCTAAAATGCCGTGATCGCTGTCAGCGCCGCCCATTTCGGCAATTTTAGGGCATACCGAAGGATTTATAATAAAATTTTGACCCAGCGCCTTTGAAAAGCTGAAACCGCTTTCCTCAAAAAGCTTTTTTATAACGCTGATATTTGTCAGATCTTCCATGCAAAAACAATCTCCCACTTATGTATATAAAAATATTCTATTCTATTTTTGTTGATTTGTCAAGGATAATCGCCGCACAAAGTGATAAAACTATTTTTAAGGGGTGATAAAAATGACAAACAGGATATTCACACGCGGCGGAGAAATGCCGATAGCTTTAAGCAAAGCTCTTTCATCTGATGAACTGACAATGGCGCAGTTTTCTTCTTTGGGAAAAAACTTGCAGAAAACGCTTCTTTGCACGCAGCTGCCTTTGTGCACGCCGTCTATGCTCTCATCATATATAGATATGCAGGAACGCGGCGGCAACAACATATCGTACTATGACATAATGGTTTGACAGAAATTTGTCTAAAATGACTAATAGCATTTTGTAATTTCGATTTAATTTATATATAAAATGGCTTGAAAATATCGAACAAATATTGTACAATATAAATACAGACAAATTTAGGTGGGTGCGTAATAATGACAAGACCTTGCATTTTTGATACAGGGCTGGTGTGCGGCTGTTTCAGCCGTATGATTTATTTTGCGCAAAACCTGAAAAATATTGATAAGAAAACAAGTGCGGCTTT
>CANRPG010000062.1 GCA_947632425.1 uncultured Clostridia bacterium
GCCCTTGAATACGCGGATATCTCTTTCAAGCTGCTGCGGCACGAAGCCTATAAAATCGCACACGCTGTCAAAGGTCATATCGCCGAGCGCGGCTTTCAGGTTTTCTTCGTTATTGACATCAACGTTTATGACATTAACGCCCCTAGGCAGTTCGCCCGTTCTGCTGCCGCGGTTGAGAAGATAAAGCTCCTCTCCCCTATCTGCCAGCAGGTGCGTTATTGCCATGCTGATAGTACCCGTTCCGCCTATAAAAAGTATTTTCATATGCGCCACCTCATATCTCTGCTTTTGCGGCGATGCGGTAGATCTGAGTTATATCTTCTTCCGAAAGATTCACATAACCGCCTGTTCTGCCGCCGTTCAGACCCAGCTTTGAAACGAGCAGAGGTATATCCTCCTCTTTTGCGCCAAGCTGCTGCAAATTTATCGGCATACCGATAGATGCAAGGAATTTTCTGAAACAGTGTATCCCCTGCCTTGCGGTCCTTTCTGGGTCTTCAAAGTCCATTTCGCAGCCGAACACCCTCACAGCCATCTGCGCCATTCTCATAACGTTATGCGTGCAGACAAATTCCATCCAAGAGGGCATGATCACCGCAAGACCTGCGCCGTGCGCAACATCATAAAGCCCCGAAAGTTCATGCTCGATATTGTGGCTGTTCCAGTCCTGACTTCTGCCCACGCCGACGATATCGTTGTGCGCTACCATGCCTGCCCACATTATATTGGCTCTAGCCTCGTAGTTATGCGGATCTGCAATAACGCGCGGTGTTTCTTTAACCATGGTGAGCAGCACGGCTTCACACAGTCTGTCGGTTATCTCGACTTCTTTGGTGTTGGTAAAATATCTTTCAAAGACGTGCGCCATTATGTCGGTAGCTCCGCAGGCTGTCTGGTATGCAGGCAGAGTTTCTGTAAGCGCAGGGTCAAGTATAGAAAACCTTGAACGCAGCAGGTCTGAGCCACAGTCGCGCTTGAGTTTGCCCTCTTCTTTAGTGATGACAGATGCGCCCGAGCCCTCGCTGCCTGCCGCCGCGATAGTGAGTATAACGCCTATAGGCAGAGCTTTTTCTACAGGCTTGCCCGTGCCGTAAAAATCCCAGAAGTCGCCGTCATAAGGCACGCCGAGCGCTATGGCTTTTGAGGAATCTATAACTGAACCGCCGCCGACGCTTAAAATGAAGTCAACGTTTTCTTTGCGGCAAAGCTCTATGCCCTCGTATACTTTAGTATCTTTAGGATTGGGTTGAACGCCGCCGAGCAGGACGTAACCTATCCCCTCTTTATCCAGCGATGCTTTTACCTTGTCAATAAGTCCCGAGCGCACAGCCGAGCCCGAACCGTAATGCACGAGCACCTTGCTGCCGCCGTACTTCTTGACATATCTGCCGCAGTCGTTTTCGGTATTTTTGCCGAAGATAAATTCAGTAGGGCTCAAAAAAGTAAAGTTATCCATATAAATTCCGCCTTTCTGTCAGTGATATAAATATTGAACAATATAATTTTGTACAAATACTTTAGGATATTATAACACTTACTTATGCGAAATAATATAAATTATATGTAATAAAATATAACAAAACTATCATGAGGCAAAGTTATTTTTTGTACGTGGCTGACTTTTTATGTATCGGGTAAAGTATGAGCATGACCGCAATTGTTACTGCAAGCCAGATAAGTATATTTGCAAGCGGTGTCAGCAGGTTTACATGATACTTGCTGCCTTTGAGACCAACGCCGATGCAGTAGTTGTTGAGCTTGCTGTTTGTTGGCACTGTTACCACGGGTATGAGTATGAATGCGGCAGATACTACAGTTGAAATAACGATGTTTTTCGCTATTACAGAGATAACACTCAGCGACAATGCCGCGCACACCGCCCACAGCGACTTTGACAGCGATTGCAGTACAAAGAATTTGAGTATTGACATACTGTCATAAGCGCTGCCGTGGTCTATCATGGCACGCAGGGGTTTATCACAGTTTTCAAAGCCGTACTTTACGCCCATTACCGCAAAATCTACCGAGTATATAAGCAGCGCAAACAGCAGAGACGACATTATTATCACCGACAGTTTGGCGATATGCAGCTTTACTCTGCCGTTTTTGCTGACCATATTAAGCGTATGCACGCCGCTGGAATGTTCGCGGCAATACACGGGTATGCAGAATATGAAAAGCGCGAAAAGCAGGCAGAAATCGAGCGAGAGCATTCTGCCGAAAGCGCGCCACTCAAGGTCGTAATACCACACGCGCTCGCTGCGGTCAAGTTCAAAATACTGCTCGTAGCGAGATTGTATGACCGAAAACGCAGATATTTTTGAATCGGCTTCGTAATACTTTTTCATGTAGGCTTTGTAGTCGTCAAGCGAGATAACGCCCGAGCCATAGTCGTTCTCCATTTGTAATTTCGCGTCAAGTATACCGCTAAGCCGCTCAGCTTCTTTAGGTACGAAAAGCTCTGCTTCGGTCTGCGACATCTGCGAAAGCGTGCTGATATAATCTTTATAAATATCTATAGAAAAATCGGCGCTGACATTCAAAGACGAATATGTGATAACAGCTTTCACAATAAGTATTGCGACAAGTATAAGCCACTTGAAATTGCCGAATATTTTTTTGCACTCAAAGTATATAAGGCTAGTCATTTTCGTTCGCCGCCTCGTCAAAGTAGTAGAGATAAACGTCTTCGAGATTGGGTGCGACCGTCACGGCGTTATCAAACGGCTTTTCATCGGAGACCATGCGTATCATCGCGCCGTCAGACTGCTTTGCTATGTTTGATATTTTGAAGCTGTCCTGCGCAACGACTTCATCGACGTTTTGCACCTTGGCTTCCCACACGCAGCCGTTTATGCTCTCTAAAAGTGAAGTAACATCGGTATTTTTAATGACCACGCCGTGCTGCAAGAGTATCACTTTATTCGCTATCGCCTCAACGTCCGAAACGATATGTGTTGCGAAGATCACAACACGGTTGAAGCTAACCTCGCTTATAAGGTTGCGGAAGCGTATCCTCTCTTTAGGGTCAAGACCTGCTGTAGGCTCATCGAGGACGAGGACTTTCGGGTCGTTGAGCAGCGCTATAGCAATGCCGAGTCTGCGCTTCATACCGCCCGAAAAGCCGCCGACTTTCTGCTTTACTGCATCAGTAAGGTTGACCGTTTCGAGAAGTTCTTTGATCTTCTGGTCTGCGTTTTTTACATCTTTGAGTTTGGCAAAGTATTTCAGAGTATCAAGCGCGGTGAACGAGCCGTACAGCCCGAAACTTTGCGGCATAAAGCCGTATATCGCTCTGAACTCCTTGCCCATGGCGCGCGTGTCTTTGCCGTCGAACAGAATCTGACCGCTTGTTGGTGTGATGAGGTCTGACAGACAGTTCATCAGCGTTGACTTGCCTGCCCCGTTCGGACCCAGCAGCGCATACACGCCCTCTTTCATTGTTACGCTGAAGTTTTTCAGCGCCTCTTTCTTGCCGTAGCTTTTTGATACGTTTTGAAATTTAAGTTCCATATTTGACCCTCCATTTATTTTAATTTTTTGGTTTACTTTTTTGTGCGGATAAATGTACGTTTATTTGCCCTGTTTAGTTTTTCCACGTTTCTCCGTCAAAGCGTTTCACCCACAGGTCGCTGCCGTCAGTGCGCACAGAAGCTATTACTTTATAGGGTTTGCTTGCGTCATCGGGGTTTGTTTCTTCGCCTAAGAAGAACACTCTGTCTGAAAAGTCCGCCGCCACTATACAGTCAGCTTCGCTGAAGCCGTCATACACGGTCTTTCTTTCACCCGAATCAAGGTCATAGCACCACATTATGTCGTTTTGTTCATCAGGCTGTGTGATGCGATATTCGTGGTAAAATATTTTATTATCTTTTATTACAAAATCACCATAACAGTTTTCAATAAGCTTTTCAGGATTTTTTAAGTCAAGGTCGGCAGAGTAAAGTGAGGGATCTTCGATATCGCTGATAGCGCAATAATACAAGGTATCGTTTTTTACACAAATACAGTACATATTGTCACCAAGTTTGGTTGTTTCGCCGCTTTCTATATCCGTTCTGAAAGCTTCGCACATTTCGTTGTGGAAGTATATACTGCCGTTATGTACGAACGGAGCAAGCAACATAGCTTCTGTTGGCAGGTCTATGGTCTTTACCGCTTTCATGGTGTTTCTGTCTATCTGCACGACATATGCATAACCGAAGATGTACACATAATTATCATCTACTATGAAATAAAATATAGTGTACTTCTGGTCGGAACTATCCTTTAAAGCATCTTTTTCAAGTTTAGTGCAATACTTGTTTTCATATATAACTTCTTCTTTGCCGCCTTTTATTGCGATCAGCTTATTTGAGTCGTTATACCATAGTTCATCACCAACGGCTGTATCGTTGCATAAGACCCGATTATTTATACAGTCAGGGAAATCGTTCGGGTCATGCGTGCAGCCTGCAACATCACAAAGAGGTATTACCTCGCCGCTTTGCAGGTCTATCTTTATATATTCCGGAACTGCCGTAAGTGATAACACATAAATAAACTTGTCGCTAAGCGTGACATAGTTGCCTGTGCCGAGAAATAAGTTTCTGCCGCTGTGGCAGTTGTAATTCTCTATCTTGGTATCAAGAGGCTCTGCCTCCTGCTCGATCTTTTCCAAAAGCGCGCTGTCAACTATCTCGCCTTCTGAATTTTCTTCAAAGTAGGTTTGTCTGTCACTGTTTTGGCAGGCGGTGAGCATACTTGCCGACATCACTGCTGCGACTGCCAGAGTAAAATTTCTTGCTGTCTTCTTCATGTTTCTTTCCTCCTGAAATTCTATACCTTATGCGGCTGCGGCGGCTGCGGCTTTTGCCTTGGGGGCTTTTCTTCTGCGGGATATACCGATAACGTTGCCAAACCTGAAATATGCAAACGTAAACAGCGCTATGCTGGCAATAACTGTAACGACCGCGCAGGTGGTCAGCCTTAAAAACGGAAAGTTCGCGACGTTTATATAGTCCAGCTTTTCAAAATATACATAAGGTCTTATAAAGCTGGTAGGCAAAAATGCGCGCAGCCTTTCAAACAAAGCGAACCTGTCGCTGTCAAATGTAGATGTATTTGTTTCAAATTCGTTGATAACGTAACCCGAAGAATACATATAAACGGCGAACATCGAGAACATCACAAGGCAGTCTATGATAAGCGAAATAAACACCTTTCTTGAAAGCTGCGAGACCGCCGCTGCTATGCTTACCACAAATACAAGTGCCAGCGTTCTGAGCAAATCTGATATGAGCAAAAGACCGAAAAAGCTGATGTTTGCTGTGCTGTTCTGAAAGCGCGGAAGTGTTTGCAGGGGCTCGAACATTAGTGTGTCGCCCATGATGTACCAAGCAATCATAACATCGATAAATGTAAGTATCAGCATGGTAAAAATGCATATGCTCACAAGCGCCGAAACCTTTGAAACGAACAGCCGCTTACGCCCGTATTTAGATGTAAAAACCATGCTCTCCATTGAATATGTGTTCTCTGAGCAGAATGTATCTGCGGCAATAATTATGAACACCATAAACAGCATGATGTAAAAGTATGTGTATCTTTCCATGGTAAACCTGCCATACCACGCCGAAGCAGGCGAGCTATCGATAAGCGAGAAATTTTTTATGCTGTTGTATTTTTCAGCCGCCTTTGTGTTCAGCCTTACTGTGTATGCGCTCTGCGTGGGGTCGTTCACCATTTTTATCGCCTTTTCAACATTCTTCCTCATTGCCGCCTGATAATCATACAGCGTGTAATTCAGCGTATTGCACACCGACAGAGTTGAGAAATAATCGTTCACGGCATTTGCGGTCACTTCGTCAAACTCATGCGGTTCATCATCGTCAAACTGAGCATTAAATTTATCCACAGCTTCGTTCATTATAGCTTCTTTCTCCGCAAGCACCTGTTGCATCCATGCGTTCAGAGGAACATCACCGGGGTAATTTGCCATAAGCTCATCGCACACGGTGTTGAATGTTTTTGCCTCTTCGTGTTCATGTTCTATATCACTTCCGGCGCGTATTATGTATGTACCTGTAACATACACGAAGTATGCAGCAAGAAGCAGCATTGAGATAATGAACACCTTGCTCCTTAAAATTCTTTTCAGCTCTGAAATGTACATCTTTCAACCCCCAGATTTAATTATTAAATAGTTCGCCGCTGAACTTTTTCACCCATAAATCGCTCCCATCGCTGCGTACAGAGGCTATCACATCATAGGGATCGGCTGTGTTATCGGGGTTTGTTTCTTCGCCTAAGAAGAACACCCGGTCTGAAAAGTCTGCCGCGATTATGCCGTTAGCTTCACTGAAACCGTCGTACACGGTCTTGCTCTCGCCCGAATCAAGATCATAGCACATTATTGTTTCGCCCTGAGCACTTGACGGTGCGCCGTGGTAGAACAGCTTATTATCCTTTACCGCAAAGTCGCTGTAGCAGTTTTCTATAAGCTTCTTCGGGTTTTTAAGGTCTAGGTCGGCGGAGTACAGCACGAACGCTTCGGTATCACTGTATACGGTGTAATATACGGTGTCGTTCTTGACGTACACGCAGTTTACATGGTCGCCGAGTTTGGTTGTTTCGCCGCTTTCTATATCGGTTTTGAACACCTCTTTCAAATCGTTGCAGAAGTATATACTTCCTTTATATACAAACGGTGTACGCAGAGCGCCGGCAGTAGGCAGGTCTATAGTCTTTACCGCTTTCATGGTGCTTCTGTCTATCTGAACAACGTATGCAAAACCGAAAATATACGCATATTTTTCATCGGCAGCTAAATAACATATAACGCACTTCTCGTTGGGTGTTGCTTTTAATGCGGCTTCTTCAAGCTCTGTGTAATGCTTGTTTTCGTATATAACTTCTTCCTGACCGTCTTTCAAGGCGACCAGCGTGTTTTCATCGGGATACCACAGTTCATCGCCCACGGCTGTTGCCATGAACAGAAAATGATGGTTCACGCAGCCGGGGAAATTATTCGGGTCATGAGTGCAGCCTGCAACATTGCAAAGAGGTATAGCCTCGCCGCTTTGCAGATCGAGCTTTATAAAGCCCTGGTCGCCCATATGGTTGTAAACATACAAATACTTGTCGTCAAGTGTGACATAATTGCTCATGCCGAGAAAGAAGTTTCTGCCGCCGTGGCAGCTGTAATTCTCTATCTTTGTATCGAGCGGCTGTGCCTCCTGCTCTATCTTCTCCAGCAGCTCGCTGTCTACAATTTCACCTGCTGAATTTTCTTCAAAGTAGGTCTCTTTTCCCTTGCTTTGGCAGGAAGTGAGAAAACATACAGAAAGCATAGCAGCTGTAAGTATGCAAAAAATTCTTTTCATAAGTATATCACCCCGTTGTTACATATCTATTCTTATAAGTCGTCTGTCGCTTTGTGTATCTTCCACGCCGTTTTCTGCCTGTTCTGTAGCAATTGCCATAACGCTGTAGGCATGGTCGCCGTTTTCGGGCAAACTTTCTTTATCGAGCGAATACTTCACCATGCGCTTTCCGCCCTGGCAGTTTACTTTCATAAGCGGCTTGCCGTCAAATGCGTTTATCAGCTCTCCGTCACAAAATACTGCAAGATAGTAGTCGTTGTCATCTTTGAGGTTCGCTGTAACAGCAAAGTCGCTGTCTTTATCTATTACAGCAACTTCGTCCATAGAATTCTTTGCTGATGAATGACTGCTTTCATCATATTTGCCTATATCGATCCTGCGGAGCTTTGGAAGATCAGACGAATATATATAGTCATTTTCCTGCGCTTCGTATGCTTCTGACACCGTATCTTCGCCTGAAGAAGTTACCGGCACATACCACGTGGTAAACATAGTGATCTCTCCTCTGGGTGATTCGGGAATATATTCGGGAATTAAATTTACACACACGCAAAGAAGCGACTCGTCAATATTGCCAAGCTCCGTGGGCGGTACATAAACAGTTATCACATTGCCTTTACCGTTGTTAAGACCGACTGTTGTTTTTTCAGATGCTTCGGCGTTTTCATCGAGCGAGTGTTTTATGACCTGACCGTTGCAGAAAAGCTGAACATCGGCGTTTATTCCGCCCTCTTTGTAAATGCCTTCCCAGTCGCTGCCCACACTTTCTTTACTAAAATCCAAACTTATCTGAACATCAAATCTAAGCCCTTTGTTAATATTCAGCGGCTGTGAATTCATAGAAGTTTTTTCTCTTCCTTTATCATCTTTTACTGTGATATTCATTTGAGTGAAGCTGCCTGTAATATCCCCGTCTTTGCCGAACTGCTCGGTCTCGGCAGAGCTGTTGTCTGCGCCCGAAGTGTCAGTTAACGAAGTATCGGCAGGGGCGGTGGTGGTCATATCTCCCACTTTAAGGGTACTGCTGTCGTCTTTTCCTGCACAGGCGGTCATGCACAGCGCGAGGGTCAATGCTGTCAAAGTTGTAACTACTTTTTTCATTTCAAATACCTCCTGAAATTTTGAATATGCTATATCGCCGTGTGCGATACAATTACTGCTCTATTTTTATAAGTCGTCTGTTGCTTTCGGCAGAAGTTTTAACTTCTCCTTCTTGGATCACTTCCATTGGGCAATCTGGCACTGCTATTACGCTGTAGGCGTGGTCGCCGTTTTCTGGGAGGCTTTCCTTATCGAGGGAATACTTTATCATGCGTTTGCCGCCTTGGCAGTTTGCTTTCATAAGCGGCTTACCGTCAAATGCGTTTATAAGCTCGCCGTCACAAAATACTGCAAGATAATAATCAAAGTCATTTTCAAAGTATGCAGTAACAGCAAAATCGGTATCTTTATCTATGACCGCAACTTCGTCCATGGTGACCTTTGCTGATGAATGGAGTGTTTCGTTATATTTCCCTATTTCAGCTTCGTGGGGTATATATCCCTCCGGTTCTTCTACAGCTTTTGGGTGTTCGTCATATATATAATCTTTCTCCTGCGCTTCATATGCCGATGAATCGATCTCCTCGCCCGATGAAGAAATCGTTGCAGGTGCCAAAAGCGCCATGGTCAATTCTCCCCTTGGTGATTCGGGAATATATTCGGGGATCTCATAAATACACACCCAAAGCAATCCGCTTTCAATATTGCCAAGCTGTGTGGGCGGAATATATATGTGTGTATCCGTTGGTATGTTGGGAGTTGCTGCGATAGTTGTTTTCTCGGTCGCTTCTTCGTTCGGGTCAAGCGAGTGTTTTATTACCTGACCGTTGCAGAAAACATATATATCAGCATTTATGCCGTTTTCCTTGAAAATACCTGCTTCTATCCATTTTGAACCGGTTTCATTTTTGTTAGGCTGCGGAGTATATCCGACCACCAGATCAAGGCCCTCATTTATGTTGAAAGGCTGTATTATTCTTTCTGATGCGGTCGATATAAGCTCACCGTTTTCATTTTCATAACAAACTATATATCCACTGCCGTAACCCGTAATATCCCCATCCTTGCCAAACTGCTCGGTCT
>CANRPG010000063.1 GCA_947632425.1 uncultured Clostridia bacterium
GCGATACCGCCAAGCAGTATGTGCAGAAGTGGATGCCGATAGTAGCCGCATCGCAGTCGGTGAAGGGCAACGAGCATGAGAGGGAATTTTTGCTCAAATGGGCAGACGTTGTTGACTACGAATAAGGGAATAAAGATAGTGTCCGGTGCTGTAAAGTGCCGGATATTTTTTGTTGCGCTTACGCGCGGCGCTGGAGCGCACACGTTGACCGCCTCACTACGCAAAACTTTAAGTTCCTTTCTTGACATGAAATTTTAGCTAAATTATGTTTAATAAAAAAATTTATTCTATACTATTGAATTTTATACAAAACGGTGCTATAATCATTGTGTAAAATCTAAAAAAGGAGTTGTTTTTTATGAAGAAATTGTTTTCCACGCCGTTAAGGGCTGTCATTTCGACGATATGCATATTGCTGATACTGTGCATTATTGCGGCAATAATCGCATTTTTTGTACTGAAAAACACTCTTATAGGCAAAGATGAGGCTCGCGACATTGCGCTTGAAGATGCAGGTTTCTCTCGCTCTGACACCTCGCGTTTACGCACCAGCCTTGAATACGACGACGGCTATTTTGAATACGACGTTGAGTTTTACGTTGACGGCGTTGAATATGAATACGTTATTGACGGTGAGGACGGCGGTATAATCAAGCGCGATATTGACGGCAAACGTCAGAGCGCTGCCCCGAATGTCACTACTACCACTCCTGAGCAGGCAGCAGCGCCGACTGAGACTACCGCGGAAACTTCGGCAGAGGCAACAACGCCGCAAGCCACCACGGCTCCGCAGGCTGTGCCGACAGGCACGGAAACTCAGGAAACCACAACAGCCGCGACCACGGGCATTACCGAGGACGATGCAAAAGATATTGCGGTGAAAGATGCAGGCGTTGACGCGGCGGCGGTGATGTTCACGAAGGTGAAGGTGGACTATGAGGACGGCATTCAGATATACGAGGTGGATTTTTACACTGCTGACACCGAGTACGACTACGAAATTGCGGTCGCTGACGGCGCGATAGTGAAAAAGAGCCATGAGACCGTGGCAGGCGGCACGCCGAACAAGGGCGATTACATCGGCTCTGACAGGGCTGAGGAAATTGCGCTTGCTGATGCCTCTCTTACGGCGGCTGATGTTAAATTTTCAAAGCGCACCGAGCTTGATATTGACGACGGCAGGGCGCAGTACGAGGTTGAATTTTACGCAGGCAACACCGAGTACGACTACAAGATAGATGCTGTGAGCGGCGCGATAATTGAAAAAGAAACGGATAATAATTATCGCAGGTGAGAATGTTCAAAATAAAAGCGACGTGGGAGACCACGTCGTTTTTTTGTTTTGGTGGGTTATGTTTGCAACCTTCCTACCCCTCAATAACGTTTATTTTCATCTCGCTGTGCTCCTCGTCCGCTTCAAACCTGTTCGCGATGCCCTCCGTCACATATGCCTGACCGTTTTTGCACAGCATTATCATCTCAAAATCACGGTGGTCGCGCCAGTGTGCCACAGCGCCGTCCTTGCCCATTACAAACAGCGCCGTCGAAAGCGCGTCGCACAGCCTGCCCTTGCTCGCGATAACCGTCACCGACAAAATATCGTTGTCCACGGGTCTGCCGCTTTTCGGGTCGATAATATGGTGCCCGTATACAGTGCCGTCTACAGTAAAATTGCGCTCATACGCCCCCGAGGTCACTATAGCGCAGTCGCTCGCGCTTATTATGCCCACAACGCCGTCGCCGTCAGGGTCGCGCACGCCTATCTTCCACTCATTTCCGTCGGGCTTGCTGCCCACAAGCACAATGTTTCCGCCAAGGTCAATAAGCGCTGATCCTACGCCGTTTTCTTTAAGTACCTGTGTCGCCTTGTCGCTTGCATACCCCTTGCCGACTGCCCCCGTATCGAGCATAACGCCGTCGGGCAGAGTTACGGTATTGCCGCTGATCGACACTTTTTCATACCCCACATTTTTCAAAAGAGACTGTATCTCATCGCCGCTAGGCACACGGTTTTCGCCGTTCGTAAAGCCCCACGCCTTAACAACAGGGTAGAGCGTAGGTTCGAGCGCGCCGCCCGTGCGTTTTGCCATATCCAGCATAAAAGAAATAAGCTGCGCAGTCTCGCCGCTGACTGATACCTCGCCGCCGCCGTTCACAGCATAAACTTCACTGTTTTCGTCCGTCACCGACCACAGCTTGTCAAGCCTTTCTACTTCGTCTTTTGCAAGCTCTAAAGCCTTTTGTGCGCCCTCGCCGTATGCCGTTACCGACATATAGGTATCCATAGCGAAAAACTCCGTCTTTTGGGCGGTTTCTTCATTTGTATCCCCAAAAGAGCATGAGCAAAAAGCCGCCATGCATACAGCGGCAAGAATGATCGAAATTTTCCTGCGCATAAGCATGGCGACAGCCCCCTATCTTCTTATTTTGCGAATTATCGCGAATATAACGCCCAGCACGGTAAGACCGCCTGCGCCGCCCAGTACAATAAACAGTACAGTTTTGCTTTTGTTTTCATTGTCGGAAGAACTATTTCCGCCGGATTCTGTGTTGTCTGCATTTTCTGTAGTTTCAGAAATTTCAGCGCTTTCCGTACTTTCTGTACTTTCATCGCTTGCGGCAGTTGTAACTTCGCTTTCTTGCGGCGTGGTAACTTCCACGGTCGTAACATCTCCCACCGTTGTGCCGCTTTCAGCATTGCTCTCCTGCGGCGAGGTTTCAGTGCTTCCCGAAAGCGCGCTTGTTGTGCCGCCGCTTTCTGTAGCTGCTTTCGATGTCGTAGTTTTTGCTGTATTTCCGTCGGAAGTTGTTTTAGCTGTAGTCTTTTTTGTGGTAGTTGTTGCTTTCGGCATGGTGGTTTTCTTTGTCGTGGTAGTCACAATTCCGGCGATAGTTCTCTGCTGCTTGTCACCGCATACCGAGCACACACGTTCTTCCAGTCCCTCCTGCGTGGCAGTCGCCTTCCTTACTACCTTGTATGCGCCGTAGCTGTGACCCTTTGCGGCTATAGTCTTGGTTTCGATCTTTTGGCAAAGAGAGCATTTTCTGCTCTGCGAGCCGTCTTTTGTGCAGGTCGCAGCCGCCGTGGTGCTCCAGCCGCTCCATTTGTGGTTGGTACATTCCACCTTTACAGTTACCGAAACGCTTTTGCCGTATAAATTCGCGGTAAGTGTTGCGCTTCCCAAAGACTTTCCGGTTATCTTTCCGCCGCTTACAGAAACAGTATTTCCGCTTACCGACCAGTTCGGCGTGATAGTGCCGGTAATGTTTCCTGCCCAGCGGTCAGCGCCTATCAATACTGCGTTCACAGCTACCGTAGGTACACTCGCGCTGCCGCCGAGCGGTATTGTAATACTGCCTGACGAGGGCGTAAGAGTTATGCTGTCAATGCTGCTTTTTAAAATATCAACATTTACATTCATAGCGCCCGTGCCTACATCTTTCTTTGCGGCGCCGGTAGCGTAGCCGAAGTCCTGCACCCAGTAATTTACACCGTTTACAGTAGCGTGCGCTATGCCTATACATGGGTAATAATTATTCAGCATATTGCGCCTGTGACCCTGACCGGCGCAATCCTCATCTGTTTCCTGCCAGCCCTCAAACGCAGCAGCCACTGTGGGATACCCTGCCGCTATGTTTTCTCCGTGTAAATATCCGTCTGCGGCGGTATCACACCATTCTCCGTTCGGTCTGATGTGATCCCATACTACCGCTATTTCGGCAGCCCTTTGCATTGCCGCCTGCTCGAGACCGTAGTCATACACAAGCGGTGAAAGACCGCTCACATAGATCTTTTCTGTATTGCTTCCGTTCCAGTACCACGCATCTTTTCCCGTGCGGAACTTGTTTATCATGTCCAGCATACTGCGCGCGCCTGCCTGGTCGTACTTTACCGTTACGGGCACGGTGTACATATCGCCAGCTGCAAATGCGGTCATGCAGTTTGCAGCCGACATCACAAACATCATCAGCGCCGCAAACAGCGCCGATAGCCTTTTTCCTGCGTTTTTCATAAAGCATCACCCTTAGCTTTCATCTGTATCTTCATCGGTCTCATAGGTTTCTGTAATTTCGGGAGTAGTCTCCGGCGGCGTTGTCACCTGCGGAGTTTCTTCGGGCGTGGTAGTTTCGGGCGAAGTCGTTTCGGGCGTGGTCTCTTCCGTCGGTGAGGTCTGCGACGTCGTGGTAGTGGTAGTAGTTGTAGTAGTGGTGGTAGTTTTCGCGGCTTCCTTTTGCGCGGTGTATTTGTTTACCTCTTTCCTTGCCGCGACCGCAGCGTTTGCCAGATAATCGCTGCACTGCCCTATGCCGTTTATCTCGCTCATCACTATGAGAATATACGGCTCATTTCCGCCAAAATAGCAAGCCTCGTGGTATACCTCTCCGTGATAACCGTATTTTCCTGCCACCGATTCATTCGGGAAACATTGCTTTATATACAGCCCTTCCGAGCCCAGCAGACCTTTCCATGCCGCCTGCCATACGCGGCTGCTGTTTGTTGACTTAGCCTGCATTTTCTTCATAGAGGTAAGTATAAAGTTCGGGGTAACATCTACAAAATAGCTGTAAGAATAAAGCTGTATATTGCCATAGCCCCATTCTTTAGTCATTTTATTGAAGCCGTCAATTCCGAACATCTTCACCAGCATAATGTATGCAACGTTGTCAGAGTATCTCAAAGTATAGTCTATAAGCTGCTCAACGGTGTACTTCTTGCCCGAGCCTCTGTGAATTATCACTCCCGAGCCTGGATAATAATTCGCATCGGTATATGTAACCGTTTCGTCAAGGCTGTGAACGCCCTTTTCAAGCTGCGTGCAGCAGTAGTATACATATGGCAGTTTTATCATGCTCGCGCCGTAGTAGACCCGATTCGGGGCGTTTGAGTAAAGCGTTTTTCCGTCCATGCAGTAAAGAATAACGCTGGTGTTGCGCGGATAGCTTTTCACAATGCTGTCAAGGCTGACGTTCACCGTATTTTGCAAAGGCTTTGCAGCCGCCTGAACTACGGGCCTTGGCGCAGTCGGCGCTTGCGGAGGGGCTGTAACAGGCTGCGCTGCGGCAGTTGTTGCAGCAGTTGTGATCGTCGCAGAAGTTGTAGTCTGCGGCGTGGTGGTTTCTGCGGTTGTTTCAGCTGTAGTGGTTGTAGTTGTTTTGGCAGTAGTTGCCGCAGTAGTAGTTGTTGTTTCGATCGTCGTTTCAGCCTGCGTTACCGTAGGCTGCGAGCTTCCATCGCTCTTTCCGCAGCCTATGCACGACAGCCCCATTAAAGCCGCCAGAGCAAAAGCCGCTAATCTTTTTTTATATGTATTCATCGTTTCACCTCTTATATAATGATATACTATTCGGGCAAATTTGTCAAGAAAAATCAAAAAATAAAGGCACCACCCATTGATGATGCCTTGGCGTTTCTTTCCTTTAAGATCAAAGGTCGATCTTCTTGCCGTCAGCCTTGCCGTTTACAACATAGTAAGCAGCGTTCTCTTCGGGCTTAACATAGATCTCGATAGACTTGATAGCGCCTCTCTTGTGCTCAGCTCTGTAAGCAGCGCGGACCTTGTCGGTTATCTCGTCGGTAGAGATCTGTCTGCCGTCGAACTCAACATAAGCGGTAACCTTTTCTACAGCCTTCTTAGCGGTAGAAGCAGCTTTCTTGGCAGTTGTAGCAGCTTTCTTAGCGGTGTCGGTCGCAACCTTTTTAGCCTTCTTTACAGCAGGCGTTTCCTTAACCTTAGCTACAGCCTCATCAGCCTTCTTTACTACCTTCTCGGCAGTATCTTCGATCTTCTTTTTAGCATTTGCAGCCATTTGAATTACTCCTTTTCTGATCTTAAGATCTTTTGATTTACTTGTTCTTGTTGCCCGCTGATACCAGCTCTTTCATGCCCTTTGCAGGCTTGAAAGCAGGAACTTTCTTAGCCGCAACGGTTATCTTCAGCTTGGTAACGGGGTTGTAAGCTTCCTTCTGTGCTCTCGCTCTTGTTTCAAATGTACCGAAGCCGGAAATTGAAACCTTGCCGCCGCCGATAAGAGTTTCGGTTATCATATCGGTGAAGGTGCGAACGAACTTTTCGGTGTCTTTCTTTGTAAAGCCGGTTTCTTTAGCGATCTTGCTTATAAGCTCTACTCTGTTCATTATTCTATCCCTCCAAAGTTTTTTATTACTTGTGATTATAGACCAAAAATCGCTGTTTGTCAAATGTTTTTTATAAAAAAATCGAATTTAGTGAAAATTTTGTATATTTATATAAACTTAGTGTATCCAAAAGCACACCAACTTGTTGATAAACACAATAAAACCTACATTATTCTAAGTAAATAACATTGCGGCATATACAAAAAAATCACGGCGCAGCAAACAGTACCGCGCCGTATCTTTGCAGAATTATTACTTGTCGGTATCCTCAACAGCGTCAGCAATGCTGTCAAGACCTTCTTCAACGCTCTCTGCGCCTTCTTCAACTGCTTCAGCAGCCTTTTCCGAAGCCTCTTCTATAGCTTCCTGCGCAGTATCGGCGGCGTTTTCTACAGCCTCGGCGGCATCGTCGCACTCGGTGCAGCAATCGCAGTCGCACTCGTCGTCGAATTCCTCGTAATCATATTCTTCCATTTCTTTGCGCTTTTTCAGAGTGAAAAACGCAGCAGCAGCTCCTGCCAGAGCGGCAAGACCTACAAATACCTTAAAACCGTTGGCCATTGGTGAACATCTCCTTTTAAAAATTGGTCTAAGACGATTATAACATATACCGAAACAAAATTCAAGCATTTTATACAAAAAATTTGTTTTCGGCGCATAATTTTTTTCATTACATATTTTCGGTGAGGTGCATTATAATACTTACGGCGGCTATCGGAGCGGTCTCGCAGCGCAAAATTCTTTTCCCCAGCCATATCGGCAGAGCGCCGCAGTCTTTACAAAGCTCTACTTCTCTTTCGCTGAAACCGCCCTCGCTGCCTATCATCAGCGCAACGGTCTTTTTATCGGAAAACATATCGCCGCACAGCCGCCTGCCGCCTTTTTCATAGCATATCAGCGAAATATCGCACTCTTTCATTTGTTTTGCAGCCGTCTCTATGCTTATTATGTCCGTCACCGTCGGTATGATACCGCGCCCCGACTGCTTTGCCGCGCCCTCGGCTATTTTTTGCAGCCGCGCACGCTTTTTCTCAAAGCTTTTGCCGTCAGGACGTGAGACACATCTCTCGGTCAGCACGGGCACAATTTTGCAAACGCCCAGTTCCACAGCCTTTTGCACGATAAATTCAAGCTTGTCAAGTTTTGGCATTGCCTGAAAAAGCGTAAGTTCAATACTCGGCTCTGCTTTTGTTTTTTGTGATGAGAGCACGTCGCACAGCACTTCTTTATCTGAAATGCTGCGTATTTTGCATATGTATTCCATGCCGCCGCTGCACAAGGTTATCTCATCACCAAGTCTCATTCTCAGCGAGCGCCCTATATGTACGGCATCGTCGCCTGTAATGCGCGCGGTGTTTTCGTGTATATCATCGGTAAAAAATCTCGGCATATCAGTTCACCTCATACTATTATTATATATTAAAGCTGCCCGATTTTCAATACGTTGGGGCAAAATATACAAATAATTTGTTTTAAGGGGCTTTAACTTCGTGCAAAAAAATATTTCAACACTATTGACAACGGGTCAAAATGGTGGTATCATATACTTAGCACTCAAAGAGTAAGAGTGCTAACACTTCATAAAAATAAGTGCTAACAAGGCGGTGAGAATGTGGACGACAGAAAGCTGCGTATACTTACAGCGGTGGTAGACGAATATATTATGACGGGCGAACCCGTGGGCTCAAAAGCGATAATGGGCGTTGTGAAGGCATCATCGGCTACGATACGCAACGAAATGGCGGAGCTTGAAAAGCAAGGGTATTTAGAGCAGCCGCACACTTCGGCAGGCAGAGTGCCCACATATCTCGGCTACAGGCTTTATGTAGACCAGCTGCTGAAAACCGATCCGCTGACAGATGACGAAAAGGAAATGCTCAACTCCATGATACCGCAAACGGGCGCGACGGACGATGAGATAATAAAAGATGCATCCCTTGCCTTGGCGCAGCTTACGCAGTGTGCAACTGTGGTAGCCAACGCCACGCCGAAATTTTCGGTAATATCGCGCGTTGAGGTAGTGCCGACCGGCAAGCGAATGTATGTCATACTGATGATAACATCTTCGGGTGCGATAAAAAACAAGGTGTGCAGGCTGGAGTTTGACCTCACGCACGAACAGCTTGACTTTTTCTCGCAGTTTATAAGAGAGAATTTAGAGGGTGTTGAAGTTGAAGCGCTTTCAGATGAACTTTTGCAGAGGCTTGAAACTGCGCTGGGCACTTACATGACGGTGCTTTCACCGTTGGTGAGCGAGATAATGAAGATGTCAAGAGAGATAGGACACGAGGAGTATTCTGTAAGCGGCGAGATGAATCTGCTTGCGCGTCCTGACGTTGACCGCAGCGAAATAATGACGTTTTTGGATAACAAAAAAGAGTTTGCCGACTTTTTGGGAACGAGCTTTGGTGGTCTGCACGTTATGTTCTCTCACGAAAAGGACAGCTTTGTTATAAGCAACTCGAGCCTGATAACATCGTCTTTCTCTAAAGACGGCAGGCAGGCAGGAACGCTGGGGCTTATAGGCCCGATGAGGATAGACTATGCAAAATATATACCGTATCTTGAATACTTTACCAACAAGATAACGCAGCTTCTCTCGGAAGATACGGACGATACAGACGACAGTGACAAGGAGCAGTAACAATGAACGAGAATATTGAAAATACCGAAAACACCGAAAAGGTAGAAAGTACGGGAAGTACAGAGAATACAGAAAGTACGGAAAATACCGAAAATACGCAAGAAGCCGAAAACACTGCGGCAGAAGAAACCGTTCAGGAGCAGACCGAGGAAGAAAAACTTTCGGCTGAGCTTGCGGAGACGAAAGACAAGTATCTTAGGCTGATGGCTGAATATGATAACTACAGAAAGCGCACCGCAAAGCAGATGATAGAGATGTCGGCGACGGTGAAGGGCGACACGATAGCGCAGCTTTTGCCGATATACGACAACTTTGAAAGGGCTGCAAACGCCGAAAGCGCTGACGAAACGTACAAATCGGGCGTTGAGATGATATTTAATCAGCTTACCGAGGCTATCAAGAAACTCGGCGTTGAGATAATCGACCCGACGGGGCAGCCGTTCGACCCGAATATCGCAAACGCGGTATCGCAGATAGAAGACCCCGAGCTTGGCGAAAACACCGTCGCGCAGACTTTCCAGAAAGGCTACAAGATAGGCGACAGGGTGATACGCTACGCCATGGTGGTAGTGGCAAATGCATAACAGCTTGTGACGGAGGCTTACAGCTTCCATAACATAGATCACAAAATATAATTGAAAGGATGAATGACTTATG
>CANRPG010000064.1 GCA_947632425.1 uncultured Clostridia bacterium
AACTGTTATAAGCACTCCGCAGGAGCATGACAGGGTGATAGCGTTCACATCACAGCTGGCGCACATTGTTTCGGCTTCGTATGTAAAAAGCCCGTCGCTTTTTAAGCAGGCAGGTTTTTCGGCAGGCAGTTTTAAAGATATGACAAGGGTAGCATACCTTAACGAGGATATGTGGACGGAGCTTTTTATGCTGAATAAAGATGCTCTTTCGTTTGAGATAGGCTGTGTTATAAACGCTTTGCAGGACTATAAAAACGCCCTTGACAGCGGCGACAGCGAAAAACTTCACGAGCTTTTGAAAGAGAGCCGTGAGCTTAAAGAACGCAGCGACGAAAACACCGCCAAACAGGGCGGCTGAAACATCTGTACGGAGGTATACATATTATGAACATAGCAGTCGCACAATCGGGAGGCCCTACCTGCGCTATAAACTCATCACTCGTCGGCGTGTTCCGCGAGGCGCTCAAAACGCCCGAGATAGATACGGTTTTTGGCTCTATCAACGGCATTGAGGGCATTATAGGCGACGACCTTATAATTCTCAACTCAGCTATTTCCACAAATGAAGATATGGAGCTTCTGCGGCAAACGCCGTCTACTATTCTCGGTTCTTGCAGATATAAACTGCCCGACGTGGAGACCGACGAAACGCCGTATATAAAGGCACTAAAAACGTTTGACAAGCACAGGATACAGAAGTTTGTGTATATCGGCGGCAACGATTCTATGGATACCGTTGTAAAGCTGTCAAAGTATTTTGAAAGCATAGGCAGAAGCGATATAAAGGTAATAGGCGTACCCAAGACCATTGACAACGACCTTTGCGTTACCGACCATACCCCGGGCTTCGGTTCGGCGGCTAAGTATGTTGCTTCCACTGTGCAGGAAATTATCCGCGACAGCAGAGTTTACAGTATAGAAAGCGTTACAATAATCGAGATAATGGGAAGAAACGCAGGCTGGCTGGCGGCTTCTACCTGTATGCTGCGTGCCAACGGCGAAATTGCGCCGCACCTTATCTATCTGCCCGAAGGCGATTTCAGCGTGAGCCGTTTTGTAGAGGACGTAAAATGCCAGCAGGCTAAACATCAGGCTGTAATAGTTGCAGTCTCTGAGGGCGTAAAGCTTGACGAGAACGAGCAGGGCAGCAGCACCGATGCGTTCGGGCACATACAGCTATCGGGCATAGGCAAACGCTTAGAGCGCATTATCGCCAAGGAGATAAACTGCAAAGTGCGCTCGATCGAACTAAACGTAATGCAGAGATGCTCCAGCCATATATGCTCTAAAACCGATATAGACGAAGCTGAGCTTATCGGCGCGTGCGGCCTGAGAGCGGCTATGAACGGCGAGAGCGGCAGAATGATGTACTTTAAACGCCTTAGCGATATACCATATGTTGTCACTGTTGATTCGGTAGATGCAAACGAGGTCGCCAACAACGAAAAGCCGTTCCCGAAAAAGTGGATAACCGACAGCGGCAACAACGTTTCCGATGAAGCGCTGAGATATTTTCTTCCGCTTATTCAGGGCGAGGTAAAGATCGCTATGAAAAACGGTATGCCGCTGCATTTTATGCTTAAATAACAAGGTAATATTATGACAAAACTTTTATTGAAAATGTTTGTCCGCGGCGACGTGAAAGAAACTGCCAACCGCCGCAGGGTAGGGTATATAGGCTCTTTTACGGGCATTGCGGTAAATGTTATGCTCTTTCTGGGAAAGCTGCTGGCAGGGCTTGTGGCAGGCTCTGTTTCGGTAATGGCAGATGCCTTCAACAATCTCTCCGATGCAGGCTCATCTCTGCTTACGTTCGTTGGCTTCAAATTTGCAGGCAGACCGGCAGATAAAGAGCACCCGTTCGGTCACGGCAGAATGGAGTATGTAACGGGTCTTATCATATCTTTCATAATAATGGTAATGGGCTTGGAGCTTGCCGAAGGCTCCGTCACAAAGATCATACACGCCGAAAAAACAGCATTCAGCGCCCTTGCCTTTGCAATACTTATAATATCCGTTGCTGTAAAATTGTGGCTGTTTTTCTTCTACCGCAGGCTCGGCAGGCTTATAAATTCGGGCACTCTAACAGCCGCCGCCATGGATAGCTTGAGCGACACCGTTTCTACTGCGGCGGTAATAATTTCAATGCTTGTTGCAAAATTCACAGGCATAAATACCGACGGCTACGCAGGCGTGCTGGTTTCGCTGTTTATAATGTATACAGGCGTTATGACCTTTCGCGACAGCCTTACACCGCTGCTGGGCACACGCCCCGACAAACAGCTTGTGTGCGAGATACGCGACAGAGTGTGCAGCTACCCGAATATAAAGGGCGTGCATGACCTTCTGGTACACGATTACGGCGCAGGCAATATGATGATCTCGCTTCACGCCGAAGTGCCCGTCACCATGAATTTTGCAGATGCCCACGAGCTTATTGACATTATAGAAGACGACCTGAAAACCGAATACAACTGCTCCGTTACCATTCACGTTGACCCTATTGCAGATACAGATGAAGAAACAATAGAGCTGCGAAAACTGTGCGAAAAAACGGTCAAAGAGATAGACGGCGAAATATCTATACACGACTTTCGCATAACAAAAGGCACGCAGCATATAAATCTCATCTTTGATGCTGCCGTGCCGTATGGTTTTAAGTATTCAAACGAAAAAACCGCAGAGCTTATCAGGGAAAAGCTCCGCGCCGAAGATGAAAAGTATTTTACCGTTGTAAATGTAGAAAACGATATGTCAATGTAAAAAAGACTGCATGAACTTCTTGCTCATGCAGCCTTGTTTTTTGTAAGTAGATCAGAACGGGTGATCGTCTATGCTGTCGTCGTCCATGTCAGGGTGAGGGTGCGCGCCGCCAACCATGTCTCTGCCGCGAATGTTGTACTTGTCGCGCTCGGCGTTCACGCTTTCCTCGAGCAGCTTCATAAACTGCCGCGGATTTTTTATCGCGTGCACCTCTTTAACAGGGGTGTCGGCATCATTTTTAACGTGCAGATAAACCGTTCCGCATTTGAAAAGCCTCTGCATAAACGGCAGTTTCAGCCTCTTGTCTGTAATGCGGTAAAGCTCGCACTCGTCCTCCGAAACGCTGAGAAAACCTCTGCGAGTGATAAATTTATCCTTCGTCAGAAAATACTTGGTGAACGAAATCGGCAGGCCAAAAATCGTCCGCTTCTTGTCAGACCATATATAATCAAAGTCCTCTTTTTTCATGCTTTTTCTCTCCTCCGTCGTGGCGACCGATGAAATCTAACAGTATAATTATATCATATTATAAGAAAATGTCAAGCCGTTTTTTGCACAAAATTGCCTTAGTGTTTTAGCGATTTAGTGTTTTACGCTGTCTTTTTCGTCAAGAATTTTGCTAAGTTCCGATACCGTCTCCATAGGCGCGGTGCCGTCAGCTATCATATCAAGCATATGCGGCACAATAGTCGGGTCAAGCTGACTGCCGCTCACGCGCTTAAGTTCTTCGGTTATTGCCTCTTGTGTAAGCGCCTTGCGGTAGCACCTTGTGCTGCTCATAGCATCGTATGTATCTGCTACACCTATAATACGCGCCTCAAGCGGTATTTCCTCACCAGCCAGCTTTTCGCAGTAGCCGTTGCCGTCAAAGCGCTCGTGGTGGTAGCGCGCCCCCTGCGAAATGCCGTCTATCGCCGTGAAATTCTCAAGTATCTTGCCGCCGATAGCAGGGTGAGTGCGTATTATGTCCATTTCCTCGTCGGTAAGCTTGCCCGGCTTTGTAAGAATGTTGTCGGGTACGCCTATCTTGCCTATGTCGTGCAGAAGCGCAATGTAGTATATCCTCTCCTGCTCAGCCGCCGAAAGCCCCATTCTTCGTGATAATTCACGCGAGTATGCCGCAACTCTCAGCGAGTGACCCGTGGTGTACTTGTCTTTGGCATCTATAGTTTCCGCGAATGTCTTCAGTGACTGCTCAACTATCTTTTTGTATGCCTCCTGTCTGTGCCGTGCAGCCCTCAGCCGCGCCGCCGCGATTATCGAGATTATCACCGCAACTACTATCAGCATAAGCACAACTATCAGTATCCAGAACAGCGGATATTCCCTTAGCCGCTTTGTTTTGTTCACAGTCATCGTGTAGATCTGCGCGTTGTCGGGGTCTTCGGTCGAGTACACCCTTACAACAAATTTGTATTCGCCGCCCGGCAGGTTCGTGTAGCTTACAATATCACTGTTAGAGCCCGTCAGCACAGTCTCGCTGTCCTCAAATCCTTCAAGACGGTAAGATACAGTAAAATCACTTCCGCCAACATATGAAAGCGCCGCAAAATCTATCGTTATACGCTGCGCACCGCCAGGGATAGTCATCTCTTTCGGCTGTTCGTATACCTTGCCGTCAACGGTCACGCTGTTTATAGCTATCCTAGGCAATTCCGCGCTTGCCTCCTCAAAGCCGAAAACACTTATGCCATGCCGCGTAGAAATATACAGTTTGCCGTCCTCATCGGTGTAGTTCCAAGTGTTAGCGTTCAGCGAGCCCGTAAGTCCGCTGTCAAAGCTGTATACCGAGCTTTTTGCAGTCTCGCCGCTCAAAAGCTGCTGCTTGTCAAGCGCAATAAGACCGTTGTTTTGCAATAGCCACAGTTTTCCGCCGCGGTCAACAAAATCAAAAATGCTGCCTGCGCCTTTCAGAAAATTCTCCAGCTTGCGAAACTCTTTTTTATCCCAGTAGTACAGGTTGCTTCCGGCGCTTACAAAATAGCCGTCGCCGCCGTCCTCGGGTATCATTCGCAGAACAACGCCTTCCTCCAGCTTCTGCTGAAAGCCGTAGTTTGTTATCTTGCCGTCTTTCAGAGCGTAAATTCCGCCGCCGTCGCTGCCCATGTAAAGCGTGCCGTCCTTGTCCTGCGCCAGACACAGTATAGCAGAGACCGTCAGCCCGTCTTTCGAGCCGTAGCTCTCGGTAACTTCGCCGTTCTTTATTATGTTTACGCCTTCCTGCGTCGCTACCGCGTATGAGCCGTCGGAAAGCTGTATCACCATTCTTACGCGGTTGCTTATCAAGCCGTTTTCGGTGTTGTATGTCGTGATGTCTCCGCTTTTCGGCTCGTACTTCACCAGCCCGAAGTCAGAGTATGTCGATATCCACACATTTCCCGAACTATCGGTCATTATGTGCCTTATCCTTATGCCGTCAAGCATTTGCGTAAGGTCGTTTTGTATGGCTTTTCCGCTGCCGTCAACAATAGAAATGCCGTTGTCGTGCGCTGCGTATATGTCGCCGCCTGCCTTTGTAACAGCGTTTATAGCAATGTCAGAAATACCCTCGCCGCCAAGCGCAGATATGCAGCCCACGGTGTACTTTATCGCACCGTATGTAGAAGATGCGAACCATATGTTCCCCTCGTAGTCTATAACCGCATCATTTGTCGGCAGTGACTGCTCAGTGTCGTCCAGCATAAGTATCCTGCCGCTTTGATCCATGACCGCAAAGCCGTGCTCGCCGCATATAACTATCCTGCCGTCAGGGGCTATCTCAATGCTGTTGTGTGTGACTATCGGGTCGGCAGAGTAAACCTGCGTAACGTAATTTCCGCCCTCGTCAAACGTCAGCACTGCCACCTTGTCCTCCGAAGAACCAAGATAGATCTTGCCATCCTTGTCGCTGGCAACGCAGTATATCTCAGCCGTCTCAAAAATGTCCGTCGGGTCAAGAATTTTCTCTGCGTTGCCGTTTGATACCACCGCGCACTTGCCCGAGTTCATCGCAGCCCAGACTCTGCCCAAAGGGTCGCACGCTATAGAATACACCGTCTCGCCTGCAAGCCCCTCGCCCGAGTATACCTTTATTTCGCCGTCAGCTATCTCGCCAATGCCCGAAGTCGAAGCTATGTATATCCTGCCGTCCTTGTCCTCGGCAAAATCCCTTATGCATAAAAACGAGTAGTCCCCGGGGCTCTTTATCGTGCTGAACGAGCCGTTTTCATACAGATAAACACCTGCATCGTTGGTGCCTATCCACAGCCTGCCCTTGCTGTCCTCAAAAAGCGAGCGTATCGAAGATGATGAAACAGAGCCGTCAGTGCTGTAGTTGCGAAAATTGCTGCCGTCATAGCGTATAAGTCCGCCGTAACTGCCTATCCAAATATAGCCATCGGAAGTTTGCAAAACAGTGTTCGCCTCGCCCGTGGGCAAGCCGTTTTGCTCGTTGTATATGGTCTTGACATAAGTGGTGTCGGCATTTGCGCGTGCAAAACCGACAAAGTCGGCAAAAGCACAGCACAAAGACAAACACATAGCCGCCGCCGCAGCGGTCAGCCGCTTGAATATTGAAACGTTCATTATGTTCCTCCGTTCGTAATGAGCGAATTTTTCTGCATAAATTATAGCACAAAACGCCCTGTAAGTCAATATAGCTGCCGGAGGTAAGAGGAGGTTAGAAGTCAGAAATGTTTGTTACGAGCTTTGCAACAGTTTTTTCATACCTGCGGTTTACAAGATGCAAGAAATGTATCCAGCTATAGTTCGCTTCCGTACTTTCACAACTCTTGTCCAAATCTAAAAATACATCTTTACAAACATACTGGAAGAATAATCTGCCAGCACTCTCTTTGGGGACTGTGGAGGGTGGGGGATAATACATATTATTTTAGAACAACTAAGTGCAGGCGGTGAACAGCTCCGCAAACACAACAACAGCTAACCGCCGCAACATACTACTACCCCAAAAGGCATACTCACCCCTTTCGCTCCGCTGGAAGAATATACTGCCAGCGCCCTCTTTGGTGGCTGTGGAGGGTGGGGGATAATACATATTATTTTAGAACAACTAAGTGCAGGCGGTGAACGCTCTCGCTGAAAAGATACAGAAGATTACGCGCAAAGTTGTGATAGCCAAACATTGACCGACACTCGTGGCAGTCAACGTGTAGCTCCGCAGGCTGCGCGTAAGCGCAAATAATATATACGCAAACAAAAAAGACCCATGAGGGTCTCGTGGGTTGGTAAATAAAAAAGCAATTGACAATAGTTAGTGAATAGTGAATAACGAAATAGTTAATAGTGAATAATACAAAAATTCCCTTAGCTATGCTAAGGGAATTTTTGGTGCGCCAGAAGGGATTCGAACCCCCGACCTTTTGGTTCGTAGCCAAACACTCTATCCAACTGAGCTACTGGCGCATATTTGCCGAGCCTTCCGCCATTTCTGCCCGACAATTTCATATTATAACACACTCAAAGCGGTTTGTCAATAGCTAATTTTGCTTTTGCACAAAAATTCAAGCAGCCCCTCGCAGCCCTCGGTTATGTCGTTGTACGTCAGGTCAAAATCGCCTGTGTACCATGGGTCTGCAATGTCCTCGCCCGCGCGGTCGGTAAAATCCAGCAGCCTGCATATCTTGCCGCCCGGGTCAGAGCGTATTATCCTGCGGATATTGCGCATATTGTTTTCGTCCATAACTATTATATAGTCAAACGCGCCGTAGTCGTCAGCGCACACCTGCCGCGCGCTCCGCCTCGTGAACGGTATACCTGCCTCGCGCAGGCGCGCCTTGCTGCCGCGGTGCATATCGTTGCCAATCTCCTCAGTGCTCGTCGCCGCCGATTCAACGTAAATTTCGCGCTCCAGACCGCTCTTCCGCACCATGTTTTTCATAACAAATTCAGCCATAGGCGAGCGGCATATGTTGCCGTGACATACAAAAAGTATAGATATCATGTCGCTTCTCCCAAAATTATTCTGCAACAGGGTGCTTGCCGTAGCCTGCCCAGCCTACCTGACCGTCAGCATATCCCACCTGACCGTCCATAGTCAGTATGCACCACTGATGCGTGTATTGATTTTCGTTAGCGTGCTGCCACTTGTACCCCATACATTCAAGCACCAGCCCCAGCGCGCGCGTTGAGCCTGCACACGAGTATTCTCCTTTTATAAAAACGCCGTAAGCGGTCGCGTAATCTTTGCCCTCCATGGTGTAGTTGCATTGACCTGAATACCACGCAACTATCGCAGCAGCCTGCGAAACCTTTTCAAGGTCGGTATCTCCCTCTATAGAATCCGCAATTTCCTGCGCCACCTCACGCGCCATAGCCTGCTTGTCAGCATCTGTCAGCACTTTTACGGGTATAACTTCGCTCTGGGTAAGTCCGCAAACGCCGCATTTGCGAACCCTTTCGCCCGTCGTTTCGTATGTAGCGGCTTTGGTGGTCTGCCAGTCGCCGAATTTGTGCCCCACAGCGTCAATGCCTGCTTCTTCGGTCTTTCCGCAAACGCTGCATTTTCTCGCCTTAACGCCGCTTTCGGTACATGAGGCAGCCTTAGTTACCGCCCATTCTCCGAAAGTGTGTTCTTTCGGCGGCAGTTCCTGCGTTTCTTTGTATCCGCACATAAGACATTCTCGCTCTTTACTGCCCTTGTTTACACAGTCAGGCTCTTTCACGGTCTTCCATTCAGCAAAAACGTGCTGCGTGTGTTTTGTTGTAGTAACAGGTCGTGTGGTAGTCTGCGGAGTGGTAGTGGTAATTTCGGCAGTCGTAACTTCGTCAGTGGTAACATCGGTAACGCTCGTTGTCGTCGCCTCAGATGTTTCCGCTGTAGTCTCTGAAATTTCCGCAGCAGGCTTAGTAACGTTTTCGGTATCGCTTTCAGCCGCCCTGCCGCATGAAACGAGCATAACGCCGCACAATGCGCATAGAAACATAACAAATACCTTTTTCATAACGCTCACCTCTATAAATATTATAGCACCATGCCAAACTATTTTCAAGCAAAAAGCGACAGAAAATTTCTGCCGCCTCATGTTGTGTGACAGAGTGTATCACCCTGCCGTTACAAGCTTTTTGAAATACTTGTTTTTCTCCATTATTGTGAATATCACTACACCAAGTATGGTTACGCACACTACCTCGCCTATCGCCACTTCCGCCGCCGAAAGCCAAAAAGGCAGATGCACAAATACTTTCAGCTCCATGCCTACTATCAAAGCGTTGCTTATAACCGGCATAAGCGATGCCGCTATCATCTTCGGCAGACGGTTTTTCTCAGCGTTTCTGCCTATTAAATACATCGGTATTGCTGCCGCTAAAGTTGCCAGAGTACCGAATACCATGTCAAGTGCCATAGGGCTGAATATGTTCGCTATAAAGCACCCTGCCGTCAGCGCCGCGCAGTACCGCTTTTTGTAAAAACACAGCATCATAAGCGCCTCTGCCACCCTGAACTGTATGTTTCCGTATGATAAGCTGCTCAGCGCCACCGTCAATGCCGCGTATGCCGCAGCCACCAACCCTGCCGTCGCTATCGCCTTTGTGTCTATTTTCATTATTTATTCCTCCTGCTTTTGATATTTCAGACCGCAGTTTTGCTTGCTGTTATTACGTTGCTTTTGGGGGAGACCCTTTTGG
>CANRPG010000065.1 GCA_947632425.1 uncultured Clostridia bacterium
TGCACGGGCTGAAATATCGCTAAGATAGTCAGCAAGTTCGGGCGTTTTTGAAACAAGCGCATCGGTGTAGCCGTCAAAATCGGGTATGCCGTTTTGCTTATCTGTCTGATGAAAGTCTGCTATCTGAGACAAAAGAGCCGTCAGCTCGGGCAGGTTGTGAAACTTTGAAAAGCGCGTTGCAAGCCTGTAGCCTGATGTGTCAACGTCTATTTCAAACTCTGTAACACGCTCGGCAAACATACCTATCCAGCTGTCAAAATTCTGAAGGTCAAGCAGAGCAAGTTCGCCGTTTTGCAAATACTTCTGCAAAATAAATGCATCAGTCACAGAGTTGGTAATAGGCGTGCCCGTCGCCATGATGACCCCACCGCCGTTTCTTTGCACCATGCGCACCTTGTTAAGCATATCTTCGCATTTTTTTGAGCCGCCGTTTCTTATCCCCAGCACCCTGTTCGTTTTTGTCTCGACCGGCACATTTTTATAGTTGTGCGCCTCATCTACAAAAAGCCGCGTAATGCCAAGTTCGTCAAAATATACGACCGAGCCGCTGCTCATGGCAACGTTCAGCTCAGCCAGCTTCTTTTTTATCTTTTCTTCTTTCTTTTCAAGATTGCCCGTTCTTTTGTTTATGTCTTTCGCCGCTTGCTGTATCTTCTTTAGCTCTTCTTCCATCTGCTGTATGTAATACTTCTGCGAAAGCGGTATAAGCTCAAAGCAGCTGTACGCCATTATTATGCCGTCAAAGTCGCCGTCACGTATGCTTTCAAGCACCTTTTGCCGTTTTGCAGGCGTGAATGACTTTGGCTCAACAACAAGCAGCTTTGCAGCAGGATACATAGAAAGAAAAATATCGCGCCACTGCCCCACTATGTTGTTTGGCACAACGTAAAGGTTTTTATTTGATATTCCCATGCGGCGCAGTTCCATGCCTGCGGCAGCCATTATGTATGTTTTGCCGCTGCCGACGTCGTGCGCAAGAAGCGTATTTTGCGTAAACAAGATTCTTGCCACCGCGTTTTTCTGATAGGGGTAAAGCTGCACTTCGGGCGACATGGTGGGAAAGCTTAAAAACGAGCCGTTGAAAATGCGCCGCCGCACACAGCTGAAGTTGTTCTCGAAAATGGTTTCAAGGCGTTCTTTTCTTCTTTCATCCGTCCATATCCATTTTTGAAATTCCTCTATAATTTTGTTTTGCTTTTCAATAGCGAGAAGAGTCTCTTCCTTGTTGATTACCCTTTTCTTGCCCGATTTAGTTGTACTGCAAGCGACCTCATCTGTAACTGCGACCGACTTCATATTCAGCGTTCTTTCCAGAATGTGCAGCGCGTCTATTCTGTCGGTGCCATATGTTTTAGTAGCTTTGACGTTGTAAAGATATCTGCTTTTATATGGTATCTCCCACGTGCCTGTCAGCTCGTCGTGCTTGGTATTATAGAACCATTCGTGTTCTTTTTGATAAGAGTTTCTGCGCCAGTCGCCAAGAAGATATATAATAAAGTCGTCAATAATATCCGCAGGCACCCACGGCGAACCCAGCGTTACATAAATATCTTTAGTCGCAACAGTAGGAGGCAGAACGGCTTCTATAGCTTCAATATTCTCTGAAAAATAGCCGTCGTATTTGTCGTTTGCCGCCTTTGCCGCTCTCCATTTGCGCATAAGATTGCCCGAAAGATATTCGTCAGAAGTCTCCCAGCCTTTGTAAAAGCACTCGTTCCAAGTGTCGGGATTCTGATAGATAGAGCCGCGCAGACTGCCGATGACTTCTTTATACGAAAGACCCGTAACAGATGCTATGTATTCAATATCGACCCTGCCAAGAGTGGCAAGGCACATCACCAGCGCATCGGAAGGGGTTTGAGCGTACACGCCGCTTGTGCGAGGATCGAAGCAAAAGGCGTTTTCCCACTCAAGCGGCATATCCATGCAGGTCACTTCGCGAATGTGCGCTTCACGGCGTTCTTTTTCTTCCTGCTTGCGGCGTTTCTGCGCCTCTATTTTATACTGCTTGCTTTTCATCGCGTGCAGTTCACTGATAATATCGGCGAGTCTATCCGTGCTTGGCGGCTCGTCACGCTGCTTTTTCGGGTCAAAAAATAAAGACAGCTGTTCAAACCATTTCTGCGATCTATTCTCATTCATCGGTGCGCCCTCCTTTGGTAGTTTCGTAGTTTTTAAGTCTTATTCTAAGTATACAACAAAGGAAGTACCAAAAAGGGTACATTGCAAAAATATACCGTAAGCTTGACAAATAAGCTATGTACATAAATAAAAAACAAGACCCGAAGCATAAAAACTTCGGGCTTTTCTGTCTGTTTATTTGTACTTTTCCACAGCATTTTTCAGCGACTGCAAAATTGCTTCACGCAGCTGCGGCGGCGATATTATCTCAACATGATCTATATACTGCATTGCCCAGTGCTGCATTGCCTGCACACTGGCGGTCACGCTCGCCTCAACTTTGCCTTCATCTGGGCATTTTGCAAAGCGGACATCTTTGCCAAACCAGTCAACTATCTGATCGACTATTGTGCTGTCCGCAAGAAATGTAATGCGCACCTGCTTGTCGGAATACATATACGGCATAGATGATGCGAGCTTTTTGTAATTCATTCCTGTTTCATACCCGGGAACTTTTGAAAGCGGCGTGGCTTTTTCTTCGATAAGGCACATATTTGTCATGCGGTCAAGCCGATGAAAAACTATGTGACCCCAGTATTCACAGTACGCCATAAGATAATAACGCTGATTGTGCAGCAGCATCTGATAGGGCGTTACCTCCTGATGAGAAGATTTATGCAGCTTTTTGTCTGTGCCGAACTTGTTGTAATCATAGCCTATGCGACGTTTTTTCTCTATCGCGGTATCTATAAGCTCGATGTTATAAAACAGCGCGGGATTGTCGGTCTTGCTCCAGTCCCCTACCGAACAGATATTCTTGACATGAGAGCGAAAATATTTGTTTGAGAGCTTGCACAGCCTGTCAATAAGGTCGGCAGATTGTTTTGCTGTGATATGCTTGCTGCTAAGTACGCCGTCAATAAGCAGCTGAAGCTCCGAGTCCTCAAAATCACGGCAGTTGAGGAAGCTGCCCTCTCTGGAAGAGCTAATCTCTGCGCCTGCCTCCTTCAAAAGGGAGAGATTTCGGCTTATAGCCTTGCGCTCGATGACAATTCCGTAGTCCTTTTGCAGATGCTGCGCAATTTCTTCCTGCGTCAGTGGGTGCTTGTAGTCGCTGTGTTCCCATAGTATCTGCCAGATACGCAGCAAAGCCAGTTTCTTCGGTTCAAAATTATCCATAGCGCACCTCCTCTCCGCGGCAGACTTCCGACATGTTTCTGTATTTATCATATCATAAACTCATTATACTGTCAATGCGTTTTTATCTCTATTTATAATAGTACCACATCGAGTGCGTCATTTTTGGTACATAAAAGCCATATTGCTGAAATAACAATGCGCACCAGACAAAACCGACCTCGCTGAAAGAGCGAAGCCGGTTTTTATATGACAATAGTTTATCCCCTCATTTTGTAGTCTTTATCTTCGTCGATAAGGCTTATCATAATATCTGCAAATTCGGGGTCAAACTGCGTGCCCTTGCCCTTGACGAGCTCTTCCCTAACCTTCTGCTGCGGCAGGATATCGCGGTAACTTCTTGTGGAAGTCATAGCATCGTAGGCATCTGCAACGCAGATTATTCTTGAAAACACGGGTATGTCCTCGCCGCTTATGCCGTCGGGGTAGCCCTTGCCGTCGTAGCGTTCATGGTGCCATCTTGCGCCCTTTTCGATGCCCGGCATTTCGGTTATATCTTTCAGAATTTTCGCGCCGATTATCGGGTGCTGTTTTATCATGGCAAATTCTTCGTCGGTAAGCCTTGTGGTTTTGTTTATCACCGTATCGGGAACGCCTATTTTTCCGATATCGTGCAAGAGACCTATGAAGTAAATATCGTTCTGATCCAACTCGCTCATGCCTGCCCGTTCGGCTATCAGGCGCGCATAATACGCCACACGCTCGGAGTGACCGTTGGTGTACTTATCCTTTGCTTCAACGGCTTTTGCAAGCGCAAGTACAGTTTCACGCGAGAGCCTTTCCATTCGCTCCTGACGTTCCTGCGCATACTTTGTCTGGCGTTTTACCTCTCTGGCAAGGTTGGTCTGCAAGCGGTGAAGCTCGAGTATTCTTCCCACCATTTGCAGCATTATGTCGGGAACGAACGGCTTTCTGATAAAGTCCATTGCGCCTGCTTTGAAGCCCTCGGTCTCGGCGTTCTGGTCGTCGTCTGCCGTAAGGAAAATTACCGGGATATCTTTGAGCCTGCTGTCGGCTTTTAGCTTTCTGATAACGTCAAAACCGTCCTCGTCGGGCATATGTATATCGAGAAGAATCAGGTCAAATCTGCCGCCCGAAAGCAGCATTTCTATCGCTTCTTCGCCAGACGCCGCAGTATCTGCGAGATAATGTTTGCTGAGCAGCCTTTGCGCGACTTTGCGGTTCATCATATCGTCATCTACAACAAGGATATGCGGCTGGGCATCTTCGTTTGCATCTCCTTCGGTATCTTCCTCGGCATTTTCGCCGTTCATAGCCGCGCCTATCATGTCGGTGACTTTTTTGTAGCTCTCTGCAAAGTGGCGGTGGTTCGCTTCAATAAACGCTGTATCTTCGGTTTTAGCCGCATTTTCAAGAGCCTTTGCCTCCTCTGACAGATCGGTCGCTCCTATTGACAGCGCGGTGCTCTTGACGGAATGGACAAGAATGCGGTAGTTTTTCAGATCTTTTTCCTGATAGAATTTTTCTATCTGCTCCATCTTTGATTCTTCGCGGAAGGTCTGCACCATTTCGCCATAAAGCTCTTTATCGCCGCCGCAGTAGCCCATACCAAGCTGAATATCAAGGAAACTGCAATTATCGGGGAAGCCCGTTGCAGGCGTGTAGGTCATTTCGTTCATACTATCATCTCTTTTCGGTGCGATATTTTGTGCGCTGTCTGTATTTTTCTTATCTTCGTTGGTGCGGTAGGATATAAGCTCCTGCGGCAGATGTTTTTCAAGCTCGTTTTCAAGCTTATCAACGGCTATCGGCTTTGAGAGATACCCCTCAAATCCATATGAAAGATAGCTGTCGCGCGCGCCTGTTACCGCGTTTGCAGTCATGGCAATAACGGCGGTGTCCTCGCCTATAAGTCCTTCGCTGCGGAGAGTTTGCAATGTTTCAATGCCGTCCATATCGGGCATCATGTGATCCATAAATATGATGTGATACTTATTTTTCTTTACAAGCTCAATACATTCTTTACCGCTGAGGGCAGTGTCGGGTACAACGCCGTTACGTTTGAGAAGTCCCGAAGCCACTTTCAGGTTCATTTTGTTGTCGTCAACTACAAGTATGCGAGCATCGGGAACGTATATATAACGCTCCTGCGCGTTTTTGTGCATACCTGCGTGGTGATGGATATCAAACTCGCCTATCTTTTCCTGACCCACACGTTTCTGCTGTAGATAAAAGCTGAACGTTGAGCCCTCGCCGTACACGCTATTAACTTCAAGGCGGCTTCCCATCATCAGAAGCAGATTATGCGTAATAGGTATGCCAAGACCCGTGCCCTCGATATTTCTGTTCTTTTGCTCATCGAGCCTCTGGAAGGAATCGAAAAGCTTTGACATATCTTCTTCGCGAATGCCTATGCCGGTATCGCGCACTTCAATATAAAGCGTTACGTCGTCGGTTTCATCATTTTGTTCGGTCTGCTTTATTGTGAACTTCACCGAGCCTTTTTCGGTATACTTAGCCGCGTTAGTCAGAAGATTGGTTATTATCTGCTTTATGCGTATATCGTCGCCGTACAGATAAGCAGGAAGCTCGGGGTCTATATCAAGCTCAAACTCAAGATCTTTTGCCGTAAGCCTGTCAGTGATGATATTCACAAGGTCTGTTATCATAGCTGCCGTTTCATACTTTACGGGAATTATAACTATCTTGCCGTCCTCTATTTTTGAAAAGTCAAGTATCTCGTTTATAAGCGCCAGAAGCGTATTGCCTGCGCTGCTGATATTCAGAGCATACTCGTCTATCTGCTCGCTTTCGTTTTCACGAAGTATCATCTCGTTCATACCCAGCATTGCGTTTATAGGCGTGCGTATCTCGTGGCTCATTCTTGCAAGGAAGTTAGACTTAGCCTTATCAGCGGCTGCGGCTGCTGTGGCTGCTTTCTGTAGGTCTTCATTCGCCTGCATCTGCCGCTTCATCATACGCGTTACCAGAATATTCACCGCCATGATACATATACTGAAAAGCACGAGATACAGCGCCGCATACTGCACAAGACCGCCGTACATTTTCCATGTATCTTTAAGAACTATGATACTGAAATCGGATATTTCGTCGTTGAGTATAAGGCACATACGCAGTCTGCCGTCGTAGTCTCTTATCGGCGTTATTTCGTTCTGGCTCTTGCTGTATACATCATAATAAGGTAGGTCGCGGATATTTACAAAATTGTCGTTATACACGCGATAGTCGGGGTTGGGGTGGTCTATTACCTGCCCGTCTTTATCTACAAGAAAAGCATAGCCGTCTTTAGCCTGATTGCTGCTGATTATATTTGTAAGCACATCGAGGTAAAAGTCTACCGCGAACACGCCCAGAAACTGCTTGTCGTTCTCGGCATAAACTGCCTTTGAGAATGTAATGCAGTATTCGCCTGTACGGGCATCGTAGTAAGGCTCGGTTATATTGTAGTCCTCCGCTGCGAGGGCATCTATATACCACTGGCGTTCTTCTTCAACATAGTCATCGGCAGGCACCCAGCCGTTGTTCATTACCATAGGGTGACCGTGCTCAAAATCGGGGTTCGCGATATATGTAGCAGAAATGCCGGGATAATGGCGGGTTATCTCGTCAAGATATTTCACCATGCCGTCATAGTCTTCAAGCATTTTTGGGTTTGCAGAGATGGAATTTACAAACATATTCATAATGCTTTCCTGCTCTGTTACCCAGTTGTTTATCTGATAGCTGTATTCGCCTGCTTCTTCGAGCATTTTTGAACTAGCGCTGCTTATATAAAGGTAAGAACTTAATAATATGGTAGTAACCATTGTAACGACAAGCATTATGATTATAAGCGCGCGGAAGAAGCGCTGACCTTTATCGCTGAGGAAATTGCGCTTCTTTTTGGTTTTGGCATCGGTACGTTTTTCGTTCCTCGTGGTGACGATATCGGAATAATACAGTATATTATTCATCATCTCACGAAGGTGGTCGGCTTCGATGCGTATCATATCCGCCGAGCCTTCGGCGTTTTCGTTATCTTTCAGAGAGGCGGTATATTCGGTTATTTTATTCAAAGGTATGCGGAATTTATCCGACATTCTTGAAATGAACTGATTTTTGTATTTAAGAGCTTCTTCGGCGCGGCAGCGTTCTTTATAGCCCATTACATAAAACACGACTATAACAACTACCAGCGCGATTATTACCACCGAATTTATGATAAACTGCGAATACGAATCTTTGTAAAGCTCCATACGGCTTATTTTCAGCAGAAGATACCAGTTGTTCTCGGTGCGGCTGCCGAAAATTATACCGCCGCCGCGGCTTTCGGTAACGGAAGAGCCTGCGTTTGAAGAAATTTCAAGGAACGCATCGCGGTAATCTGCAAACTTATCCGATATTTTCTGACCTACTACAGATTCATCGGTATAGCCTGCAATTGTGCCGTCGCTGTTTACTATCATTGCTTCGCCGTAGTCCTCGCCGCCCATTTTGGTGATGTAGGACTGGATATCATTCATGTTATAGTCCATGCCGAGCAAAAACTTGCCGTCGTCAAACGAATCTGCAACTGTAAAGCACATTCCGCCCGTGAATGCATCGAGGTACACCGAAGAAATATACGCTTCGTTGGTCGGGGCAGACATAAGCGCCTTATACCATTCTCTGTCTTGCAGAACATAGTCGGCAGGGGTTGCCATATCGGAAATAAGCACTTCTCCCTCGGGAGTTACGCAAAAGATATTAAGGCAAGTTCTGCCTGTTGAGGCGATCTCTTTCTTCTTTTCTTCCGAGAGAAAATCGCGCAGCTGCGCTTCGGTACAGCCTTCTTGCATCAGCTGCGACAATCTGCCGCCTATTTCGTTCAAAGAATCCGTACAAACGTCAAGACGGTTCTGTAGGTCGGCAGCGATAAGCTCTATCCTCATGCGGCCCATGTCCTCGGTCTGGTCGCTGTTCACTTTTGTCATGATAAAAAGGTTGACTATCAGAACAATGACAACGGCTATGGCTATAATAGTTATCGGCAGATGAAACGGCTTTTTTGAGCGTTCATTGTTTTCATTCATATATATCACACCTATCTGAAAGAGCGGTAAAACGGTCTAAGCTATTATAGCACATTTTATAATATATTTCAAGATATTTAAATAAAAATCTGCATTCGGCGGCAGCGAGTAACACACATTGACATATCTGCAAAGCTTGGCAATAAAAAAGCACCGCACAAGGCGATGCTGTTATGTCACTTGATTATTTTAAAGCACACTGTTTTTGCATTTATCAGAGGGCTGTTGTATGCGAAATACACCGTGCCCGAAACCGGTGTGCGCACCTCACTGACAAGTTCGCCGTCAAACGGGTCATATATTCTGCCGAGGACTTCGCCGCGCTCTACGGTCTTGCCTATCTGCGCTTGCCTGAAAAACATTCCCGCCGACTCTGACTGTATCTGCTCGGTGTTGCCCTCGTTGAGAATAAGCGTTACATACCCAGGCGGCATTTTTGCAGAAACTATTCCGCGCGTATTCATAAACCGAAGTATAGCGTTCACGGCTTCATCGGCGGCTTTTACGTCAATTTCGTCTGTTGCGTTGGCGTACACAGAGAACGCCTTTGTCTCCCACACCTGCCAGTTGTAGTTGAGTGTCGTAGTATCATACGGGCGCGGCTTGCGTATTATGCCGAACTGAAGCCCGAAGTCTTTCATGATATTTGCATCTGTAAAGCCTGTGTCCATAAGTTTTACATGGGGGAGAAAAATTCCCGGCTGATAAAAGCTTGCAAGCTGTATGCCGTACTCATAACCCTGAAGCTGACTGAACACCCCGTCCGCGATACGCTGGGTCGTCTCGCCTAAGTTATAGCCGGGGAACATTCTGTTTATGTCGGTGTTATCCATCGCCCAGAAGCGCTTGCCGATGTTCATTGAATAATAGTTTATGCAGGGTATCACCATTATCTCGCAGTCCTCGGCTATTTTGCCCTCGCTTTCAAGCTTTTTCAGCGCCTGCACCATTCGCGAGCAGACATACA
>CANRPG010000066.1 GCA_947632425.1 uncultured Clostridia bacterium
ATGTCGCAGGGCGGCAAAGATGCGAAGGAGGCTAGAGAGAAGCTGAGAAGCTGATAAGTCACAATCTGCGTTTGGTGGCGCACATTATAAAGAAATACTACGCGGCGGCATCGGACGTTGACGACCTTATCTCGATAGGCACTATAGGGCTTATAAAGGCGGTCGGTACGTTTGACTACACCAAAGGCACGCGGTTCGCGACATACGGCAGCAGGTGCGTTGAAAATGAGATACTTATGCATTTTCGCTCGCTGAGAAAGACCTCTTCGGAGGTATATTTCGGCGAGGCGCTTGACACCGACAAGGACGGCAACACGCTCTCGCTGGCTGACATACTTGCGGACAGTTCCGATATTGCTGAGGAGGTGGACGTAAAGATAAACTCGGAGCGGCTGTACGGTTACATAAACGACCTTCTGGACGATCGCGAGAAGGAGATAATCATTCTTCGGTACGGCTTGGGCGGCGGCGCGGCTCTCACGCAGAGAGAGGTGGCGAAAAAGCTGGGGATATCGCGGTCGTATGTATCGCGGATAGAAAAGCGCGCTATTGAAAAACTTCGCGAGCCGTATGGGGAATAGCTGTGTCTTAAATATGAACAAAAAACAAGTGCAAAAGTTGTTCAAATTTTATTAAAATTTTATAAGCTATTGACTTATCATTTTGACTATGTTATTATTATTTATATACAGCATATTTATGTATTTTGCTAAAAATAATAAATAAATTATTAACAAAGGAGTATGATATGTCATGAAAACAAGCGTTGCAAAAAAGCTTAGAGACAGAGTTTTAGCCGCTTTTCTGGCAATAGCGGTTATGCTCTCGTATGTGCTGCCGTCGGCGATAACGGCTAGCGCGGCGGTCGATACCGGTCAGTTCGGCACGGCGAGGCAGATAGAAGGCTCGGCTTATGGTGTTGGATTTGACGAAGATAATGTTAATATAACCGTAAACGGCGCAGAACTGAAAGACGGAGATACCGTTGATCTTAACTCGGAGTTTGATCTGTATCTTGCCTGGAAATTTAATGATCCGGCTCTTGAAAAGCAAATGGTCGATGAAGGTTTCCCGGTGGCTGTTCACTGCCAGATACCTTCCGATCAGATAAAGAACCTCGGATTGAACTGGCATGACGGACCAACAGTAGACGGCAAGAGCGGCATGACATATGAATATTATGTTGACGGCACAGATGTGTGGATCGTTATTTGGGATCCGGGCACTAAGGAAAAAGACTTTTCCGGCGATATGCTTATGTCGGCAAAATTGCAGGCGACCAAAGATGATGCCGATAAAGAAGGAAAACTCAGCGTTAAATTCTTCAACAAGGAGATAGAAGTAATTGTTGAAGATTTCAAGCCTGCGCTGAATGTTGAAAAATCTGCCGGTGAAATTGCTTATGATGAGAAAACGGGGAAATTCTATGTTCCGTTTACTGTTGAGGTAACATCTCCGGTAGATGCCGATAACGTTACTCTTACCGATACTTTCGGGCATGATGATGAATGGCACTTTTATGTAGGCACAACGCTGCATGATCTTGAACTGGATGTAGAAGAGATCGAGGTAGGCGCTGACGGCAAAATAAATATTGGTGATCTGAAAGCCAATACGAAGAAAACTCTTACATACTCTGTTGAGATAAACCCTGCATGGCAAGGCACGTATAACCAGATAACAGCTACACCGGAGAATGATGTAAAACCAGGACAAGGTTCTGCATCAGTGGCATATAATAAACCGTCTGTAAATAAGAGCGGTCAGCTTATGGGAAACGGCAGTACCATTGAGTGGACACTTACATTCAACGCGGCTGACCTTGAAAAACTGGATACAGACGGCGCAGGAAACTTTGTTATAAAAGATACGCCTGACGACAAACTGGAGTTTACCCCTGAACAGAAACAGGCGCTTGAAGCTCTGGGCGCAGAATTTGACGGCGATTCGATAAAGATACCGAGCAGCGCTTTTACTCCATCAAAAGACTGGTCAGGCGCAGCGGTTTATACTCTGACATATAAAACGGAAGTAAAAGAAGATTACCGCGAACCTTTGTTTGATACTACTGTATCTAATACTGTTGAAGTTACTTTTCCCGATGTACCTAAATTTAAAGACGTTACAGTTACCGGTAAAGGTGATGTTACGATAAAGGGTATTGACAAGTCGGGAGCAGACAAAGAACTTGTTTCAGAGGAAGGCGGCAGGCTTTCGTGGCAGGCAGACTTGCATTTGCCGCACTTTGAGAACATAACCGACGTGGAAATAACCGATACTACAAGCACAGGCTATAAGAAACAGTATCACAAGATAGACAGAGATTCTGTAAAGATAACCTATACGGCAGACGGAAAGGACGTAACGGTTTCTCTGAGCGATGTCGGTACGATTATTGAAGATAAGAATAATCCTGAAGAGCACAAAAACGATATACTTAAATTTACACTGAATGCAGAATTTATTAAGATACTGAATGATAAGAATATAAGAGACCTTGTTATTACATATGATACTGTTGCGACAAATAGTTCGTGGGCAGAAACAGGCGAGACAGATAACACTCTTACTTTGGAAAACAAAATTGAGTTCACAGTAACGAGCACTGAAGAAGGCAGCCCTGTTACAAGGTCTGACACGTATACAAAAACGCCGAGATTTGGTGGTCAAAAGTGGGTAAGTAATTATACTGCTGAGGAAATGCAGCACATACCCGGCTATGATGAGGGAAAGTATGCTTTAAGGTGGGGCATAAAGCTGGATAACAGCCAGGATCAGAGCTTTGTTCCTGAGGTGGGCGACGTAATAACTATAGTTGACACTCTGCCGAAAGGCTATGACATAACCCCTGACAGTTGGGTGCTGTGTGTTGAAGGCGCAAATGGAAAAGACTGGTATAACGCTGCTGATAAGAAGATAACAATAGAGACAACAGACATCTCGGACGACCAAAAAGAAGCGACAATAAGTATAACAATAGATGAAGAAGTTTTAAATAATTTAGAGAAACGGATTTCCGAATGGTATAAAGTATGGACGATCACTTTCTACTACGAGACCGGCATGACTGATGAAGCAGTCGCCAAACTGACCGAAAGACCTTCGGGACAGATAACTAACAAAGCCGATGTATTATATGACGGTGAACCTGCTGTAAGTGATCTGACGGCGGATACATGGCTGACACTCGGAAATGACAGAGTTCTTGACAAGTACACGCTTATGGAGAACCTTTCAAAGGCTAAGGAAGATAATAATAATAAACTTCCCGATGAAATTGTCAGGTCAGACACAAACGGTGATTACATTCTCTACAAGCTGGATATAAACAAGGACGGAGAGTATCTCGGCGGTCTGGAAAACGGAAAAGCGAAAATACCTACACTTACAGCTGTAGATACGCTTGGCTCAGCGCTTACGTTCGGCGGAATAGTAAGCGGTGTTGATAAAGACAGACTGGTGGTAACAAGCGATGAAAACGGTCAGAAGCTTACATTCACGCTTGACAACGGAGTGCCGTATCACATTGTTTATAAGGTATATATAAATCGTATTCCTCCGAGCGGATCGGTCGATCTTTCAAAAGTCGATGATATGTTCAACAATAAGGTCGAGCTTACAGGCGCTGATGAAATATCATATTCAAAACAGTCTATGCTTTCTTCTAATGTATATCACGCAAGCGCAAGTATCACAGGTTCAACCAGTAATACTTACCTGGAGATAAAAGGCACTAAGCTGTGGAAGAATGACGACTCGACAAAAAGACCTACGTCTATAGAGATAGAGGTCGTTCAGAAGAACAAGGCAACGGGCGAAGAAATAAAGACTATCACTTATACCGTGGATTCTGAAAAGAGCTCATCTTCAGAGAATTTTGAATACACTGCCGAAGGCGACAGCTGGACATTCACAATTAAGAATCTTGTTGCAAAAGCATACAATGGCGTTGAATACAGCTATGATATTACAGAGGTAGAGGCGGAAGGCTACGCGGTAACTTATACGGGCGGCAACACTGACATCTCCGCAAATGCAGACATTACTATAACTAATGATGCAAGCGAAGAGGTCAAGCCTGAGACTGTTGATATATCAATAAATAAGGTATGGGTCGGCGGCGAAGGCGGAAATACATCTGTAACGGTAACGCTTAGCGGAACTGACGGTTACAGCAAAGATTATGAAATAAAAGCTGCTGACGGCTGGAAGCTTACGGTAAATGATCTGCCGAAGTATGACAGCGAAGGCAACGAGATAACCTACTCTGTTACCGAGAAGAACGTTGAACACTACACTTCGGCGGTAACGAAGAACAGCAAGTACAGCTTCACGGTTACCAACACTGTTGAGAAAACCAACGTATCTATAACAAAGGTATGGAATGGCGGCGAAGGCGGAAATACATCTGTAATGGTAACGCTTAGCGGAACTGACGGCTACAGCAAAGATTATGAAATAAAAGCTGCTGACGGCTGGAAGCTTATAGTAAATGATCTGCCGAAGTATGACAGCGAAGGCAACGAGATAACCTACTCTGTTACCGAGAAGAATGTTGACCACTACACTTCAAGGATAACAAAGAATGGTAACAGCTTCTCGGTTATCAACACTGTTGAGAAAATCAGCATATCTATAACAAAGGTATGGAACGGCGGCACGGATAGACCTGACGTAACTGTAACGCTTAATGGCACTGACGGTTACAGCAAGGATTTCATACTAAATGCTGCTAACGACTGGACTGTTACAGAAAAAGATCTGCCAAAGTACGATGAGAAAGGCAACGAGATAAAATACACCGTTACCGAGGCGGCGGTTACCGGCTACACTTCTGAAGTGACGAATGTTGGCTATGACTTCACTGTTACCAACACTTATAAGACAACGCCGCAGCAGCCCGAAGAACCCAAGCCGACAAAGGTGCAGATATCCAAGCAGGATATTACAACGGGCAAGGAACTGCCGGGCGCACATCTGAAAGTTGTAGACAAAGACGGCAATACAATTAAAGAATGGACGTCTACAGAGAAACCGGCATACTTTGAGAATGTATTCAAAGCCGGAGAGACCTACACGCTTATAGAAGAAACTGCTCCTGACGGTTACGTTAAAGCAGAAGCGGTTGAGTTTACTGTAAATGCGGACGGCACGGTTACACAAGTTGTCATGAAGGACGACACCACGAAGGTGAGCATATCCAAGAAGGACATCACCGGTGACGGAGAACTTGCAGGCGCGAAACTTCAGGTGAAAGACAGCACCGGCAAGGTAATAGATGAGTGGACTTCGGGTACTAAGCCGCACGAGATAAACGGCGTACTCAAAGCAGGCGAGAAATACACACTGCACGAAGAAGCTGCTCCGAACGGTTATGCATATGCAAGCGACATAGAGTTTACAGTAAACAAAGATGGCACTGTTAAAACGGTTGTAATGAAGGACGACACCACGAAGGTGAGCATATCCAAGAAGGATATCACGGGCGGAAAAGAACTGCCGGGCGCGCATCTGAAAGTGGTTGACGAAAACGGAAACACTGTTGCAGAGTTTGATTCTACCGACAAGCCTACATACTTTGAAGCGAAGTTCAAGGCAGGAGAGACCTACACGCTTATAGAAGAAACTGCTCCTGACGGTTACGTTAAAGCAGAGGCGGTTGAGTTTACTGTAAGCGAAGATGGCAGCATAGATGTTGTTGAAATGGTAGACGATACGACTAAAGTACAGATCTCGAAGCAGGATCTTACAACAGGCAAAGAGCTTGCAGGGGCTAAGCTGAAAGTCGTTGACAAGGACGGTAACGTTATAAAAGAATGGACGTCTACAGACAAGCCGGCATACTTTGAGAATGTATTCAAAGCCGGAGAGACCTACACGCTTATTGAAGAGACTGCGCCTGACGGTTACGTTAAAGCAGAAGCGGTTGAGTTCACTGTAAATGCGGACGGCACTGTTACACAAGTTGTCATGAAGGACGATACCACGAAGGTGAGCATATCCAAGAAGGACATCACCGGCGACGGAGAGCTTGCAGGTGCGAAACTTCAGGTGCTCGACAAGGACGGCAAAGTAATAGACAGTTGGGTATCCGGCGACAAGCCGCACGAGATAAACGGCGTTCTGGTTGCAGGCGAGAAGTACACGCTGCACGAAGAAGTTGCTCCTGACGGATACAAAGTTGCAAACGACATAGAGTTTGTTGTAAACGCTGACGGCACAGTTACCAAGGTGACGATGATAGACGAGGCGAAGAACGGCACAGACCTTGACGGCGACTCAAACGACAAGGACAGCGGAGTTGCACAGGGCGGCGGCTCTAACGACAAGGACACCGACAATGATGAAAGCCCTAAGACGGGCGACAGCGGCAATTTTACGCTTATTATGCTGGCGCTGGCGCTGGGCGTTATGGCTGTGACAGGCAAAAAGCGCAGAAACAATTGATAAAAACGCTTGAAACAAAAAATCGGGCTGGCGAAAGTCAGTCCGATTTTTATATGTATTTCAGTATAACGCGCCACTCGTCAATGAGCTTTTGCAGGCTGCACGCGGCGTTTGCAGGGCTGGTGGAGGGCAGCGTTATTATCTCCATACCGATGTGATTTTTCTGATATTTTTCGTAGACGGCGGCTGCCTTTTTTCCGTTGGCGAACACAGCCTTTATGTTGCAGCCGAGCACTTCTCCCAAGGCGGTCGGCACAACGTTTTTTATCTCGCTGTCGGCGCTGCCGCGTATGTCGCAGCTTTGTATTACGTCCCAGAGGGCTATATGGCGGCGCAGGAGCATTTCTTTCTTGCTTTCAATGTCGATGCTGTCGGGAAGGGGTTCGCGCAAAAGTGTGCACAGCACCTGCCAGAAGCGGTTGCGCGGGTTGCCGTAGTAAAAGCCCATCTGCCGCGACATCTGCGAGGGCATACTGCCCAGAATGAGTATGCGGCTGGCGCGGTCAAAAACCGGCTCAAAGCCGTGGGTAACGTGCTGTATCTCGCTTTTCATTATCATCACCGATATTATTTTACCACGCCGAGAACAAATTTTCAAGATGTGCAAAAAATTTTGCAAAAGGTCTTGACAAGCAGGAAAAATTGTGGTACAATAAATAAGTCGCCAAAACAGGCGGCATGAATATTGTTTGCGGCAGTGCTGGAATTGGCAGACAGGCACGTTTGAGGGGCGTGTGTCATTGACGTACGGGTTCAAGTCCCGTTTGCCGCACCAAAAAATTCCTTAACGTAAGTTAAGGAATTTTTTGTACTATTCACTATTCACCACACATTGACCTCCTGCAAGCAGTCGGTCAAGTGCAGAAGAACCCTCTTAGAGGCTTCTTCCCATTCATTATTCACTAATTTCTATTTACTGCTTTTGCCAGATAACGCATCAGAATTATGATGCTATAGTTTCAAAAAATTTCCAAAAGCCTCTATAAATCTAGGCTTTCTGAATTCATCTTTTTCGTTAAATAGCTACAGCAGCACAGCGCTGCACCTATTTTCGGGGTACAGAGCGATGCGTCCCGTTTTTGTTCCCGTGAAAATGATTTTGTGAGTTATGAATCTTTTATGTTATTCGCTGTTCACCACACACTGACCGATCCTTATGGCAGTCCGGCGTCAAAAAACCTCGCTGACAAAAACGATCGGGGATATGTGGGAATGACTGATCTTGAGTAAAATTGTAAAGGCTATGCAAAGTGTTAGCGGTGAACGGCTCCGCAGGCTGCGCGTAAGCGCAAATAATAATTACCACATTAAAACAGCTCGGGGTGGTTTTCGAGAGAGTCTTTCTCGGTTATCTCGCGAACAGCACGGCAGGGCACGCCAACGGCAAAGGTGTTCGGCGGAATATCCCTTGTAACGACGCTGCCTGCGCCGATAACGCAGCCCTCGCCTATGGTAACGCCGCCGCAAATGGTAACGTTGCCGGCTATCCAGCAGTTGCTGCCGATGGTGACGGGCTTGGCGTACTCTTTGTCGGTGAATGTGCCGTCCGGTTTTTTGTACTGATTTCTGTCCTGCCAGCGAAGTGGGTGCACGGGCGTGAGGATAGAAACGTTGGGCCCGAAGAACACGTTGTCGCCGATGGTGACGGGACAGCAGTCAACGCAGGTAAAGTTGAAGTTTGCGTACACATTTTTACCCACTTTGGTAAAGCAACCGTAGTCGAACTGTATAGGTCCTTGCAGGTAGATATCGGGGTCTATGCCGAGCTCCTTGATTATCTCGCTGCGGCGCTTGTCGGTCTCGGGCAGGGCGTTATAGCTTATGCAGAGGGTATGGGCTTTTTCGCGCAGGCTGGCAAGCTCTTTGTCAGAGGGGTCGTAGATCTTTCCTGCGAGCATTTTTTCTTTTTCGGTATTCATTTATATCTCTCCGTTTCTGTGATTATCTGTATTATAAGTATATCAAAAAGTCAGAGAAAACGCAAGGGGCTCTCCGCGGCACATATGATTTGCAAAAAACTCTTGACAAATAAGTTTGAGTGGTGTATAATATAAATAGAAAAGAGATACCGGCTGGTACGATAGCGGCTATCTCCCAAAGTTTCAGATTAAATAACCGTTTACTTTGGTAGAGCAGCGGTTATTTTTTATTTTATGCTTGACAAATTGGTTTGATTGGTGTATAATATATATAGAAAAGGAAGTGCCGGAACAGACTAAGCGGTTGCTTCCCGAACTAATGGTCAAATAACCGTATAGCTTGGTGGGCTGCGGTTATTTTTTATGTATGTTCTTAATAATCTCGTTTATCAGAGCGAGAATTATTATAAGCAGTACTGCCGTAGCAATATCCATATACATACCCCCCTTTCTTCCTCAGTCTGAGGGTAAAGGGAAACAACCGCCCGAATAGCCTGATTCCGGCACCGTATATATTATAACATATTTTGTTGCCTAATGTCAACACACAGCGGACATAACTCAAACGTTTGTCCGCTGTTTTTTATATCTCTCTGCGCCTTGTGGCAAAGTAGGAAATTGCCGCGAAGGCTGCCATTATCGCCAGTCCTACGCCGAAGACTACAACATAATACACCGACTTCATATACAGCTTTCCCATGCCGGTGGCAAACTTAGTCAGAAGCGATTGCATATCGACGTTCATTTCCACAAAAACTACCGTGGCGCCGAACATCATAAGCAAGCCCGTCACTATGCCGATAAACTCCCTTTCCATGCCCAGCACGAATATCGTCGTCAGCTCCCAAGCGCAGA
>CANRPG010000067.1 GCA_947632425.1 uncultured Clostridia bacterium
GAATATTCCTCGAAATGTAAATGATTTTGCAGGCGTTCCGTTTCAGAGCGTGACTTTCGCCGCTTACTGCGTCATAATAGCTTTTCACTGCTGATTATCAGGGGGTCAATGTTTCCGCATTTGCATTTGCACGCATTAAATTAAATAATAAAGTAAAATACACCGTTTGTCAATAGTTTTTTGTGCGCCAAAAAAATTTTGTACAATATATATAAATTCGGCTTTTGTATCTGTATATTTTGCAATTATAGAACATAAAAAAACAAGGTCTCACGGTAAAATTTACCGCAAGACCTCAAAAGTTTAGTATTGTACTATTTGTCATATTTTTCAAACATTCTGTAATACTGCACTATGTTGTATTCCAAAAGTGCTTTTTCATACTGCGAGCTGTCGGTGATCCTGTACCATTTGCCGTCGTCGCCTTTGTAGCCGAACGAACTTATTGACGGCAGTTTTTTCATAACGTCGTCAAGATACAGCTGAAAGTCTGTTTTCGGCATACCGCACGCCTCTATCAGCTTGTTTGCAAGATAGTTAAGGCTCATGTGCACATCTGTCTGCTCGTCAATATCATAATTTGCCCATATGAAAAACGGCGTAGAATGTATTTTGGCGTTATCCTCTATAGACATTGTGCCAAGCGTTTTGCCGAGCAGTTTCTCGGAAAACTCGGGTATGTGAGGGAAGTGGTCGCCGAAAAATACTATAACAACATCTTCATCTGCCTGCGAAAAATACTCAACTAAATTTTTTATAGCCTTGTCGGTCTCATATGCCGCCGAGAGATAAAGCTCTGCTTCGCGGCTTTCAAAGCTGCCAAGCGTTATCTCGCAGGTCTTGTCTTTGTTCTCATAATACGGCGAATGGTTCTGCATGGTCGTCAGGAAGGCAAACATAGGCTTGTCTTTCGGCTTGCTTTCGTACTCCTCTTTAAGCACCCCGAACATCGTTTCGTCAGAAAGTCTGCCGTTCACTACCTTCATTTTGCCCTCGCTGCGTTTTGAAACGGCTTCGGAATACATGGTCTTGTCAAATCCCAGATAGCCGTAAGCTTCACCTATATCCCAAAGATTCGGCGCGCAGCCTGCTATAGCCTCGGTAAAGTAGCCGTAGTTTTCAAAGTAATTTACCAAAGAATCCTGCGGCGTTTTTACATACTGCGTGTAAGCGGCGCTGCCCATAGGGAAAAATCCCATGCTGTTGCCCGAGAGAAATTCAAACTCTGAGTTGCAGGAATATCCCCCGTATGCAGACACAGTAACATAGCCTTTTATGGTGCTTTCGCTCATGCTGTGGTAAAATGGCATATAGTCTTTGTTTATGTCAAGATCGCCCAGCAGCGAAAAGTCAGCGAAAGATTCGTCCATTACCGCTATTACGGTAGGCGTTCTCTGCGGCGTTTCGTCAGATGTATCATAGCGCGAGAGTATCTCCAGAGCCTTTTCGTCTGAATACCCCGAGGGCTTTGCGGAGCCGCTGTTGAGCATATCAAGGTAGAACATCAGAGCGTTTCCGGTATACTGAAAAGAAGTGAGATCCTCTCCGCCCGAAAAGTTAAGCCTGATAATGCGGTTTTCAACGCCGTATCTGTAAATACTCATGCCAAAGCCGCCGAATACTATAACAAATACTGTAAACACAGGCAGAGTGCAAAGCCTTATTTTAAGGCGAAAAGGCGTTATTTTCGTAAATGCGGTAAGGGTTATGCACATACCCAGACTTAAAAGGGTAAGGCACAGCAGAGCTATGGCAAGCGGCTCGAAGAATGAGTAGTCTTTTGCAATGGTTGCCGACTTTATGCTGCTCAGGTCAGATACCCTGAGGGGCGAGCCGCGGAACTGATAAAGATAAAACTGCGCCAGCCCGTAAAGGTGGAATATAACGGTAATTATTATAAAATATATCTTCGGGTTTTTGAATATTATGCTTCCCAAGAGGTAGAAAGCATACACAAAAAGCGGCGCGGCAAAAAGCATTATTATGTCGTCTTTGAAAGGAAATGCGCCTGTGCACGCCTCGGTGAAAATATATGTGCAAAGCGCAAGCGTAAAGCCCAGCAGATAGCCGCGCGAGTGAGGTCTTTTCTTTTTTACCATGCCTATTATTGCCATTACTATGCCGATTATCACAAAAAAGGCAAACACGGCGAGGAGTATTACCAGCGGTTTTGTAAGGTGCAGTCCCTTGGAGTCGCAGGCATCGTTTATATATGCGATAGCAAAGCATATACACAACATTGCAAGCGCCATGGGAGCGCAGTAAAATATCAATGTATCTGAAATTTTTCTATCGCGCAGTTTTTGCATTATGCGTGACATTTTTATCTACTTCCTTTTTATTTTTTGCTGTCAGAGGGCGGTCAATAATTTTGTCATAATATTTCATTAAAAATCTATTGACAAACTGCACAAAAAGAGTTACAATATAAGTAGTATTATTGTAGACTATCAAGAGGGAGAAATGTTGCATGAACAGAAAAGCTATAGCAGCCTTGTTTGTTTCAGCCGCCGCGTGCCTGTGTTTTACAGCCTGCGGGCCGAAGATAGAGATAGGCAATGTAAGCAAAAATTCCTCAAAAGTTGATAACAAAAAGAGCGACGATAAATCGGAGGGCTTTTTTGCTGACATACTTGACAAGGGCTACACCGCTGACGATGACGGCGAAAAATACACTATAGACGGCGATTTTGCCATGAAAGATCTGTATGAGCTTGACGAAATGTATGCTGACGGCTGGGCTGCGGCAAGCGATGAGCAAAAGCGCGGTATATCGCTGAATTTTCTGAATTTCTGGGCGTTTTACGGCGACGATGCGAGCATACGTTTCAAGCCGAATGAGCTTATAGATGCCATAACTTCCGCGATAGAGGGCAGCGAGCTTTCGGTGCTTGATGCCGCGCTGCAAACCGCCGTTCCGGAAAATGTCGATAAATACCTTGCTATAATAGGTATTGAAGAAATACCCGAAATTACAGACGACAGCAGCGAAACGGACGGCGAAACTTCTCAACCCGAGGAGTCGGAAATTACCGATACAGATGAAAGCAGCGAGACCGCCGAGCCGGAAACATCTGCCGGAAATATATAAGTTACGTTAAAATTATCTGACAAATATTAAGGAGGACACTTCAAATGAACGTATTGATTGTTTACTGCCACCCCTCGAACAAGAGCTTTACCTGCAAGCTGAAAGATGCCTTTATAAAGGGTCTTGCAAAGGGCGGTCACGACTATGAGATCTCGGATCTGTATGACATGGGCTTTCACCCTGCAATGACAGAGAGCGAGTATCTTTTTGATAGCATGGGAGACCGCGCGACATACCGCCTGAGCGGCGATATTGCAAAAGAGCAGATAAAGATACAGACGAGCGACGCCGTTGTATTTATCTTCCCGATGTTCTGGTCGGCATCGCCTGCAATGCTGGTGGGCTGGTTCCAGCGCGTTATGACGAAAGATTTTGCATACGGCACGGACGCTCAGATGGATAAGCTGAAAAAGGCAAGCTGCTTGGTTACCATGGCAGACGACAAGACCACCGAGCAGGGCAGCGCGCATATCAATGCGCTCAAAGCTACGATGATAAACTCCAAGATATTCACAAACGCTGAGCAGACCGAGATAAACGTGTTCGATAAGCTGGCAAGCGACAAGCTTACGCAGCAGGAGAGGGAGGCACTTATGGAAGAATATCTGAAAATGGCGTTTGAACTTGGCGAAAATCTCTGATATTTACAAACTTCGTCGGCAGGCTAACTTTGCTTGCCGACGTGTTTTTTTATTGCCTGAAATGTTTCGTCGCTGATGTCGTGCTCTATTTTGCAGGCATCTTCGGCTGCGGTCTTTTCGCTCACGCCGAGGTCAATAAGAAGGCTTGTCAGCAGCTTGTGGCGCTCGTAGATCTTGTTTGCAACTTCGCTGCCTGCCTCGGTAAGCAAAAGGTGCCCCTCGCCGTCGACCGTGACAAAGCCGCCGCTTTTCAGTATGCTCATGGCGCGGCTTACGCTGGGTTTTGAAAAGCCCATGTATTCGCCGACGTCTATAGCCCTTACCTTGCCTATTTTCTCGGAAAGTATAAGTATCGTTTCAAGATACATCTCGCCTGATTCCTGCAACGCCATAATGATGTCCTCCCTTTTTGTCCACAAAGATATTGTAGCACATTTGTTTTATATTTGCAAGAAAATTAACTTAATTTTAAGAATTTTGCTTGAAGTTGGTCATTCGCCCAGCCACATGAACTTCGACATTATTACCCTGCCGTTTTCGTCAAACTCTACGCCCTCGGCTTCAAGCATCTGCCGTTGAATGTCGCAGCCGCCGAAAGCAAAAGCTTTTGCCGTCTCGCCAAAGCGATTTACCACCCTGTGGCAGGGGATAACAGAATTATCGGGGTTTACGTGCAAAGCATAGCCCACCACCTGCGACCACCTCGGGTTGCCTGCCAAAGCGGCAATCTGCCCATAGGTGCACACTTTGCCTTTGGGTATGCGCTTTACTGCTTCGTATATTTTTTCAAAAGTATTCATTTTTATCACCAAAGGTATTATAACACATAAAGAAAAATATATCAATAACAAAAGACCGTTGGCACGCCGTTCGGCGAAACTTTGCGGTCTTTTTATGTCACTTTTTGTAAACTGCCTCCAGCCGATATATCGGCATACCCTGCGAAGAAAATCTTTCTTCATATTCGGTAACGATGTTGCCTTCAAAGTCGCTGTTATGCAGATCAAGTGATACATTCTTTATAACAAAGCCCTCCTGCGAGAGCTGTTCTATAGAAAACTCAAAAAAGTGCATATTATCAGTCTTTTGGTGTATCTCTGCACCGGTACGCAAAAGCTTTTTGTAAATTTGCAGAAACCTGTGGTGAGTCAGCCTGTGAGAGGCATAGCTTTTCTTCGGGAACGGGCAGCTAAAATTCAGATAAAGCCTGCCTATGCTGCCGCGCGGTATGTAACATTCAAGATACTCCGCCGCGCCGCGCAGAAAGAAGAGATTTTTTATATCCTGCTCAATGGCGGCTTCACAGGCGGTAACAAGCACATTGCTGCTTTTTTCCACCGCAAGGTAGTTTATATCGTGGTTTTGCTTTGCTATCTCGCAGGCAAACTGACCTTTGCCGCAGCCTATCTCCATATGCACGGGGTTACTGTTGCCGAAAAGCTTTTGCAAATCGAGCAGAGAGTCGGTGTCGATCTTTTGAAAATTCCTGTCCTCTCTGTCCATATATATGATCTTGCCGCCGCAGTTTTTAAGGCGTTCTTCAAGACCTTTTTTTCTTCTCATTCGCATAAATTCTGCCTGCCTTAAAGGTATTTTGTAAGAGATGAAGCATCGCTGCAAGCGTATATCCACTTGCTGGCTGCGCCCTCTAAAATGTTGTCATAGGGGTAGACGGTAAGCATAATTTCGGCATCTTCTGCAAGAGTGTAGCACGGCACAAAGCTGAATTTCAGCTGACTGCGCATTTTGTGGTCAAACGCCTGTTCGTCGTCTTTGCTGTCGGTAATGCCGCTTTCAAGGTGCAGACCCTTGAATTTTGCCTGCAATATTTTCTTGCCGTCGTTTTTTGTGGCAGCTGTCAGCTTTTTGGTAAGCTTTGTCTGATTGCCGTTTATAAAGCAGTCTAGCTCTATTTGCGAAGATACCGTAAAACTGCCGTTTGCCACCGCCTCGCCCGAAAGCGAAACGCAAAGCCCCTCGTCGGTGCTGCTGCCAACGTTATCTATAACAAACGAAAATTTCAGCCCGTTTATCATAGCCGCGCCGCTTGTGCAGAACGCAAGGTGCGACATATCGCCCTTTATGCCGTACTGCTTTTTTATCTCTGCGGCGGTTTTCTTAAAAAAATTATTCAGTGTTTCTTTCAATTTCCGCACCGCCTATAGGTCTTACCGACAGAACATAGCAGCTTCCCTTGCCAAAGGCATTTTCCATAGTCGCTGTAAAGCTGTCAAGTTTGTTTTCGGGAACGAATGCTTGTATAGTGCCTGCAAAGCCGCCGCCGTGAACTCTGTATGCGCCCTCGTCTCCGAGAATGTTTTCGGCAAGGTACAAAGCGACTGCCAGTCCCTGCTGAGTCGGCTGTGAGGCAGCATATATATTTTGCAGATACTTGTATGAACTAGCCCCCGACTGTTTTATAAGTCTGAAAAATTCGTTTAAATTACCCTCGCTCAAAGCTTTTGCAAGCTGCGGCACTCGCTCGTTTTCGTCAAAGTAGTGAAGTGCCCGAAGCACAGCCCTGTCGCCGCAGGACGCACGCACTTTTGCAAGGTTTTCTATAAGCTGATCTTTGGTTATCTCTCGCAGCACTTTCTTGCCGAAAAACTCTGCAACGCTTTTCATCTCTTTCGGAATGGCGGCGTATTCGGGGGTAAGGTCGGCATGGCTGCCCTTTGTGTCAACTATGCAAAGCGAATAGCCGCTTTTTGCAAGGTCAAACTGTATCTCGTTTATAACGGGAGCGGCGGTATCTTTAAAATCTATGGTTATAAATCCGCCCACCGATGATGCCATCTGATCCATAAGCCCCGACGGCTTGCCGAAATGCTCGTTTTCTGCATACTGAGCTATCTGAGCTATCTTCACTGGCGAGACCGAGCCCGCGTTGTAAAGACCGCTGAGTATTGTGCCTATAAGCACCTCAAAAGCTGCCGAGGACGAAAGCCCCGAGCCTTTCAGAACGTTTGAAGTGGTGTATGCCCTAAAGCCGCCGATTTTCAGACCATTTTTCAAAAAGCCTGCCGCCACGCCGCGTATCAGAGCCGCAGAGGTGTTGTACTCGTCTTTGTTGACATCAAGCTGCGCGAGAGAAACGCTGTCGGCATCGTAGCCTTCAGACTTTACTGTAATAATGCCGTCGTCGGTCTGCTTCACCACGGCTATAACGTCAAGCGATACGCCTGCCGCAAGCACCAAGCCGTTGTTGTGGTCGGTGTGGTTGCCGCCGACCTCGCTTCTGCCGGGCGCAGAAAAATATCTGAAACCGCCGTCTTTCTCGCCGAAGAAACCAAAGTAGCCCTCTTCAGCCTTTGCAAAGCGCTTTGCCTGCGCCTGAGCCGCCTCGCCGTATATTTCTTTCAATGAATATCCTGCCATATCGGTCGTCCTTTCAAAAAATGCGGAGAATAAGTCTCCGCATTTGTCTGGTTTTTGTACTTCGGTATTTTATATATCCGAATGTGCCGCGTGAAGCGCTTGCGAATGCTTTGCGGCAAAATCGTCATACTGCCCCATAAGCCAATCTATCATTTCTCTGCGCCCCTGTTCGTCAAGAGAAAATTCCTGCACAGCCACAATGTCCGCTTCGTCAAGGCAGTCTATGGCAATATCCTTGTGCCACACGGTGCAGACAAGCTTTTCGCCCGGCACTGCCTTGTAGCGGAATATCTTATCTTTCGAGCCCGAGAACTTGTTGCCCTCCTCAAAATAGTGAAAGGGCGGTATACCGAAAATGCTTCTTTCTGTATCCATGATGTTATCAGAATCCCAGTATGCGCTTGAAGTCGTCCGAAAGCTTTTCTTCTAAAGCCGCGGCAGCTTCGCGCGTGTCGCCTATAGTGGTGTAGTATGCTTTTATCTTAGGCTCTGTGCCTGAAGGTCTGATTATTACAGACTCGCCGCCTTCGAGGAAGAACGAAAGCACGTCGGACTTGGGCAGCGTGATAGCCGTTTTCTCGCCGCTGGCAATATCGGTCTTTTCGCTTGCTATGTAGTCGGCAGTGGCAGTAACTTTCAGACCGCCTATCTCTTTGGGAGGGTTGTTGCGCAGGTCGGTCATTATCTCTTTCATGCGCTCCATGCCGCTTGCGCCCTCGCACTGGAATGACTTCTGCGTGTGAACATAGTTGCCGTACTTTTTGTAAAGAGCTTCTCTCGCATCGAGCAGTGAAATGCCCTTGGTGCGGTAAAATGCTGCCATTTCACATATCAGCATGGAAGCAACAACGGCATCTTTATCCCTTACATATGAGCCTGCAAGGTAGCCGTAGCTTTCCTCAAAGCCGAAGATGTATCTGTTCTCTTCGCCCTTCTTTTCAAGCAGACCTATCTGCTCGCCTATGAACTTGAAGCCTGTGAGGACTTCTATCATCTGAACGCCGTATTCTTCGCATATTTTTCTTACTATATCGGTGGTAACTATAGTCTTGACCGCTATCGGGTCTTTGGGCATAGTGCCGTTGGCGGTGCGCTCAGCGCATATGTATTCAAGCAAAAGCGCGCCCACTTCATTACCCGTAAACAGAACATACTCGCCGTTTTTGTCGGGAACTGCAATACCCACTCTGTCGCAGTCGGGGTCGGTGGCAAGCAGCAGGTCGGGCTTAACGGTCTTGCAAAGCTCTAAGCCCTTCGCGAGAGCTTCTTTTATCTCGGGGTTGGGGAACGGGCAGGTAGGGAAGTTGCCGTCGGGGTTTTCCTGCTCGGGAACTACAGTGACTTCCGAGATGCCTATCTTTTTAAGTATCGCTCTTACAGGCTTGTTGCCGGTACCGTTGAGCGGCGTATACACTACTTTCAGACCGCTGTCGGCTACAAGCTCGGTATGAACACCGTGCTTTGAAACCTCATCAAGATACGCATCTATAACTTTCTGATCTATGTATTCTATCATGCCGCTCTTTACGCCGTCGTCAAACGGTATTTTCTTTGCGCTGTATTCGCCGAACATGGGAACGTCGTTTATCTTGCCTATAACGGTGTTGGCAACATCGAGGGTTATCTGACAGCCGTCCTCGCCGTATACCTTGTAGCCATTGTATTTGGCAGGGTTGTGCGAAGCCGTTATAACTATGCCGGCGCTGCACTTAAAGTACCTTACAGCCCATGAAAGCATAGGCGTAGGCATAAGTTCTTTATAAATATAAACTTTTATGCCGTTCGCGGCAAGAACGCTTGCAGCCTCTTTTGCAAAAACGTCAGACTTTATGCGGCTGTCGTATGCAATAGCTGCGCTGCCCTTTTCAAACGAGCCTTTTATATAGTCCGCAAGACCCTGTGTAGCTCTCCTTATCGTGTAAACGTTCAGTCTGTAAGAGCCTGCGCCTATAACGCCTCTCAGACCGCCCGTGCCGAATTCAAGATCGCGGTAAAATCTGTCCTCGATAGCATCTTTGTCGCCGTTTACAGACAAAAGCTCCTTGCGAAGATCGGGGTCGTCCACCGCTTTTTTGCACCACAGTTCGTAAAGTTCCATAGAATCCATAA
>CANRPG010000068.1 GCA_947632425.1 uncultured Clostridia bacterium
GTTGGAAGCAAGCTTACCGATGCTGATGCGGAGGCAGGCGAAAAAGCTCTTAAAAAGACGGAAGCTATAATAAATTCGATGACAAAGGCTGAGAGGAAAAAGCCGTCTATAATAGATCCAAAAAGAAAAAGGCGCATTGCGGCAGGCAGCGGCACGGAAGTTTCAGACGTAAACAGGCTGCTGAAGCAGTTTGAACAGATGCAAAAGATGATGAAGCAGTTCGGTATTGGCGGCAACCTGCACGGCAAGAAAGCCAAAATGAGTAGAGCCGCTCTGCTGAGGAGCCTGAACAATGGCGGCGGCGGAAACGGCGGTTTCCCGATATAATGCAGATCTCTGCGCGGCTTGCCTGTGCGGTGATATATAAAGGCAAATAATTTGGAGGTGAACATATATGGCAGTAAAGATAAGACTTAGGAGAATGGGCGCTAAGAAAGCTCCTTTCTACAGAGTGGTAGTTGCGGATTCAAGATACCCCAGAGACGGTCGTTTCATCGAAGAGCTGGGTTACTACGATCCTACCAAAGATCCGGTTGTTTTCAAGGTTGACGGCGAAAAGGCAAAGTCCTGGATAAGCAAGGGCGCTCAGCCTACCGACACCGTTAAGTCTCTTATGAAGAAAAACGGCATACTTTGATCTTCTTATGATCTTACAGGGAGGTAATGTTCAATGGAAAAACTTTTAAGAACGATCGTGACCGAGCTTGTAGTGAACAAGGATGCCATCGAGATAACTGTTGACGAGCCGAACGAGGAAGGCGTTGTAGTATACCATCTTCACGTTGCCTCGGAGGACATGGGAAGAGTTATCGGCAAACAGGGCAGGATCGCTAAGGCTATAAGGACTGTTATGCGCGCAAGTGCATCGAGGAACGATCAGAAAATCATGGTCGAGATCGACTGATTGTGATAACAGCTAAAAGTCAAATATCTTGTTTAAGAACCCACCTTATACCCATAATAACGGTATGAGGTGGTTTTTTATGCGCTTTTTGGCTTTACTGAAAAAATACTCTATGCCGCTCACCGGTGCGCTGTGCGGAGTTATGAACGGTCTGTTCGGCTCGGGCGGAGGGCTTATTGCTGTTCCCTGCCTTGAAAGTGCAGGATTTGAGGTGAAGCAGTCGCACGCTTCGGCAATTGCGCTGACCTCTGTATTCTCGGTAATAAGCTGCATAAATTACGGCATAGCAGGAAATCTGGATATTTCCGAGGCAATAAAGTACATGCCTGGAGGACTTGCAGGGGCTCTGGCAGGGGCATTTTTAATGAAGCGCATTGACCCCTCGCTGCTGAAGAGGATATTCGGCATTGTTATGATATACTCGGGAGTGAGAATATTTTTATGAGCGGCTGGGCGGTAATAATCATAGCTTCGTTCATATCAGGGCTGACGGCATCGCTGGGGCTTGGCGGCGGCATGGTACTGCTTGTATATCTGACGATGATATGCAGTATGCAGCAGCTTGAGGCGCAGGGAATAAATCTTTTGTTCTTTCTGCCTATAGCCGCTCTTTCGCTGATAATACACACAAAATCGCGCCTCGTAAGGTGGAAAGAACTTCTGCCTGCTATGATAGCAGGCGGCATCTCGGCGGCGGTGTTTTCGTTTGCGGCAGGTAAGATAGGTTCTGGGACAATACAAAAGGCGTTCGGTGTGATACTTATCATAAGCGGCGCTGTAGAGCTGTTCAAAAAAGGCAAAAACAAAAAGGACGGGTAAACCGTCCTTTTATTATATCATATTGCCTCTAGTCGTCCATCTCCCAGTTGTGATAAACGTTCTGGACATCGTCGTTATCTTCGAGATGCTCTAAAAGCATGGTCATCTTTTTGATAGAATCTTCATCGGTAAGTTTGGTATAGGTGGAAGGCACCATTTCTGTCTCGGCTGAGATGACCTTATAGCCCATGCCTCTGAAAGCCTCGGCGACTGTAAGAACATCGTTGGGCTCACAGGTGGCTTCAATAACGTCGTCCTCAATGGTGAAGTCAGTCGCGCCTGCCTCGAAGATATCCTCCATGACCTTTTCTTCGCTCTGGTTTTCGTACTCCATAACTATAGTACCCTGCGAGGTGAACATGAACGAAACGCAGCCTGTCGTACCTAAGTTTCCGCCGAACTTATCAAAATAGTGGCGGATATCCCCTGCTGTTCTGTTCTTGTTGTCGGTAAGGCACTCTACTATTACGGCCACGCCGTTAGGGCCATAGCCCTCGTAGACGTTGCTCTGATAGTTGGTCTTGTCGCCGTCGCCTGCGGCTTTTTTTATAATTCTGTCTATATTATCGTTGGGAACGTTATTTGCCTTTGCCTTGGATATAAGCTCACGAAGTTTAGCATTATTGTTGGGGTCGGGGCCGCCCTCGCGAACTACAACGGCTATTTCTCTGCCTATTTTGGTAAATACCTTGGCTCTTGCGCCGTCGGTAGCTTCTTTCTTTCTGCGTATGGTTGCCCATTTTGAATGTCCTGACATAAATATCCTCCTTAATTTACACGTTGTCGGCTTCTTCGCCGTCCGAATGATTTTCTATATTCCATATATACTCAAAAATTATATCAAGCCTGTCGGTATTTCCCGTAAGATACAGATACCCGAACAGACATTCAAGCCCTGTTGCCTGCCGATATTCAAGCGCGGTGGAGTGTTTGGGCGGTGAGACGCCGTTTGCGTTTTTGCCGCGCCGTGCGATATAAAGCTCATCTGATGTGAGCATACCGTTTTCGGCGAGCATTTTTATCGCCTTTGCCTGAAACTCACAACACGCCATTTTTACCGCCTTACTGTGCAGCTTATTTACGGGCATATTCGCCTGCATAACTATTTTAGTCCGCAGACAGGTCTCATAAACGCTGTCGCCCAGAAAAGCAAGTGTGAGCGGACTATACAGATTTGCCGACTTATGCGGCATTTTAGGTATCATGATGCCCCTCCGTTCTTGTTATCTGACATATTCAAACTCAAAGTCGAAAATGGAGACGGTATCGCCCTCTTGTATCCCCATTTGCTCCAGCTTATCTATAACGCCTGTATCTCGCAGCACCTTCTGAAAATACAGCAGAGAATCATAGCTGTCTACATTGACGGTACGCAGGATATCCCACAGCCACGGCGCTTCTACAAAATATATGCCGTCCTCCACGGTTACGTTGAAATCGCGGTTGGTTATGAGCTTTTCGCGCAGCTCATTTTCGCTCAGCGGCTGCGCTTCAAACTGCTTAACGGGCGGAAGTTTATCAAGCTCCTCGCCTACTGCCCGAGCAAGCTCTCTTGTACCCATAGTAGTGGCAGCAGATATCTCAAACATTTGCAGACCCTTATCTTCAACATATTTTCTGAACCTGTCTATCTGCTCCCCAGTTGCCATATCGCACTTATTTGCTGCGACTATTTGTTTTGCGGCTGCCAGCTCCTCGCTGAAGTTCGCAAGCTCTTTATTGATTATCTCAAAGTCTTCTATGGGGTCTCTGCCCTCAACGCCCGAGACATCTACAATATGGACGATAAGCCTGCATCTTTCAACGTGCCTTAAAAACTCATGACCCAGACCCACGCCGTCGCTTGCGCCCTCGATAAGACCGGGAATATCGGCAACTACATAAGACTTATCATCGCCGAGCTTTACCACGCCGAGCACGGGAGTCAGCGTTGTAAAATGGTAGTTAGCTATCTTGGGCTTGGCGGCTGAAATTACCGAAATAAGCGTTGATTTGCCGACATTCGGAAAGCCGACCAGTCCCACGTCAGCAATAAGTTTGAGCTCTAAAATAACGTCATACTCATCGCCGCGAAAGCCGGGCTTTGCAAACTTGGGTATCTGCCGTGTGGCAGTAGCAAAATGCGCGTTGCCTCTGCCGCCCTTGCCGCCTTGAGCGACTACCACGGGCTCATCGCCCGACATATCTGCAAGTATTCTGCCGCTTTCGCATTCTTTGATAACCGTGCCTCTCGGCACTTTTATAACCAGCGGCTCGGCATTTTTGCCAAAGCGGTTGTTCCCTGCCCCGTCTGCGCCCTTATCGGCTGCAAACTTTCTTTTAGCGCGAAACTCTATCAAGTTGGTCATAGAGCTGTCAACAACAAAGACTATATCTCCGCCCTTGCCGCCGTCGCCGCCGTCGGGGCCGCCTGCCGCTATATATTTCTCCCTATGGAACGACACGCAGCCGTCGCCGCCGTCGCCCGCTTTTATATGGATCTTCGCTTTATCTACAAACATATTTTACCTCAAAATTTTGAAAATAAGACCTCAAGCGTAAAGCCCGAGGTCTTATGGTCATCAAAATACTTATGCCTGAGGATATACGGAAACCTGCTTCCTATCCTTACCGAACCTTTCAAACTTTACAACGCCGTTTGCTGTAGCGAACAGAGTATCGTCGCTTCCCTTGCCGACGTTAGTTCCGGGGTGGATATGTGTTCCCCTCTGACGCACCAAAATATTTCCTGCAAGAACGTACTGACCGTCCGCTCTTTTAACGCCAAGTCTCTTTGCCTGGGAGTCACGGCCATTCTTGGTAGAACCCGAGCCCTTTTTATGAGCAAAGAACTGCATTGAGATCCTTATCATTTTAATTACACCTCCGTAATTACTAAAGCTATGGTCAGACCTCTTTGGTCTCGACCTTGATACAGCCTGCAAACTCGTCCGACAGCATATCGAGATGCACGAGCAAGCTGAGTATAAGCTTATCGCCCAGCCCCTCGCTGTCGCTCACGAGCTTCAAGAGAATATCATTTTCGTTTACCTTGACTTTCGCATTCAGCTTGAACACATCTGTCACGGCATTTACGGTCATCATGACCGCTGAGGAAACGCTTGCACACGCAATATCGCTCCCTACATCCGCAAAACCTGCATGACCCGAGATATGAAACCCCAGCATTCTGTTCTGCGCATCGTTATAAAACTTTGCCGTTATCATAACTCACGCCTTGATAGCGTCTATTCTGACCTTTGTATACGGCTGTCTGTGACCCTGCTTGGTCTTTTCGCCCTTCTTGGGCTTATAGGTGAAAACGGTGATCTTCTTGCCCTTGCCGTTCTTGATAACTGTAGCGGCAACGCTCGCACCCTCAACATAAGGAGCGCCAACGGTTATAGAACCTTCATTTCCCACTGCCATTACCTTATCAAAGCTGACCTTTTCATCGGCCTGCGCTGAAAGCTTTTCGATAAAGAGCTCATCGCCTTCTTTTACCTGATACTGCTTTCCACCTGTTTCGATAACTGCGTACATCAAAATGCACCTGCCTTTATTAAAGAACTCGCTGCACAGCGGCGCGGCAAACAAAGCCGTCTTAAAGCACGCTCACAAGCGGCTTTTCTATTATACAACAATCGGCATTTAATGTCAATCAATGTTAGGGCTACGGGCGAATTATTCACAAAAAATTTACAATTGCAATTTGTGTATGAAAAAACGTATGCGGCGGTATTTAAATATATATACAAATCGACAGGCATTGACAGCATGACTGCTATGTGTTATAATATTATCTGGAAATAACCATTTATAAAGCAAGTATTTACAAGGAGGATAACAACATGAAACTGACAAAAGTGTTTACATTACTAGGCACGGCAATTTTTACCGCGGCGTATATGTCGTTTAGTGTATACGCGGCTGATGATATAGCTATAGATGAAGCAAACTTTCCTGATGAGACATTGAGAGGCTACATAAGCGAAAATTTTGATACCGACCAAAGCGGCAGTTTGTCTGAGGAAGAGATAGAAAATGCTGCCGAATTATCTTTGACAGACCCTATATTTGATGAAAACGACAATTTGCTGCAGCCTGATCTGGATCTTACGGGCATAGAGCATCTTAAAAAGCTAAAGAGCATAAACGTGGGTTACTATAATGTTAAAAATGCTGACCTCAGCGGAATTGAAGCGCTTACCGAGATCGGATTTTCCGGCGGAAATGTAAGCGGTCTTGTGCTTGGCGATATGTCGTCTTTAGAGGGCTGTGACATATATAACTCGGATCTGACTGAAATTTCGCTGATCGACTGCCCGAATCTTGTTCAGTGCTATTTCGATGACAATCCGGATCTTACCAAAATAGAAGTAAAAAATGCCGGAAATCTGCGTATGTTAGGCTGCCGCAATGATGCTTTGATAAGCCTGAAAGTAGAAAACTGCGCCAAGCTTATCAGCATAGATTGCTCAAACAACAAACTTACAAAACTTGATATTACAGACTGCCCTTTGCTTAGTTCAATAAATTGCAGGAACAACATGATCGCCGAGCTTGATATATCGCAGTTCAATAATATTATTGAGGGATTGAAAAATAATGATCAGCATGGCGACAAGGAACCGCCGCTTACCGTTGACAGCAGCACGAAAATTATCGGCTATGATGCGACCGCGGACGAAAGCTCGGATAGCGCAGCAAGTACCCCGGAAAGCGCCGCAAGCAGCAAGCCGCAGGAAAAAGAAAAAGGCAGCAACACCACGATGCTTGTTGTGATACTGGCGGCTATTGTGGCAGCAGCGGCAGCGGCGGCGGTGATAATAGTAATGGTCAAGGGCGGCAAAGACGACAAATAAGCAAGGAGAGACAAAAATGAAAATAACAAAGTTCTTAGCGCTTACCTGCGCAGCGGCTATGGCGGCGGCGTGCATGATGTTTTCGGCTAGTGCGGCTGATGATGTGACTACAACTGACAATGCGGCTATAACCGATGATGTAACTACAACTGATGATGCAGCTACAGATGATGAAGTAGTTACAGATGACGATGATGCGGCTACAGACGATGATATGGCTATAGACGAAGCAAATTTCCCTGATAAGTTGTTCAGAGAATACATAAGCGAAAACTATGACATAGACAAAAACGGCAGCCTTTCGGCGGAAGAGATAGAGGGCGCTGAAGAATTAAGTCTTAGCGATTATGTATTCATAGATCCTATTGAGTTTGATTTGACGGGTGTGGAGAATTTTAAAAAGTTAAAAAGCATCGGTCTGCCATTTGATGTTATAAATGCTGATCTCAGCGAAATTGAAGCCCTGACCGACATCTCATTCACAGGCGGAAGTGTAAGCGGTCTTGTGCTGGGCGATATGTCATCTATTACGAACATATATATAGAAAACTCTGATCTTACAGAAATTTCTCTGGTTGACTGTCCCGAACTTAAACAATGCAGTATTTATAGCAATCCAAAACTTGCTAAGCTGGAAATGAAAAATGCGGAAAAGGTAGAGCTTCTTGACTGCCGCTGGAATGCTTTGGTAAGTCTAAAAATAAATGACTGTGACAATTTGTATGATCTGTTTTGCTCGGATAACAGACTTACAAAACTTGACATTACAAACTGCCCTAATCTGGCAAAAATAGAGTGCAACAACAATATGATAGCCGAGCTTGACGTAACGCCTTACAAAAACCTGAAAGGACTGATGGATGATTATGAAGGGCTTCCAAGCCAGGGAGAACCACCGCTTATAGTTGACAGCGGCACGAAAGTTATCGGCTATGATATAGCAGGAGATGACAGTTCTGAAAGCTCGGATAGCTCGGAGAGCAGCGAGCCGCAGGATGAAGATAAAGACGGCAGCATGGTGATGCTTATTGTGGTGCTGGCGGTTATTGTGGTTGCAGGCATTGTGGCAGGTGTGGTGATCTCAATAGGCAAGCGGGGCTGATAATAAAACAAAAAGAGCTTCTGAAAATGAGGCTCTTTTTTGCACTATTTTATATCTCTGCGAAAGCCTGTTTTATATTGCTCACGCCTATGACCTTTATGCCGAACTTTCTCACGTCTATATTTTTAAGCGACTGTGAAGGCACGATGCATTTTTCAAAGCCGAGCCTTTCTGCCTCCGCTATTCTCTGCTTTATATACGAAGCCGAGCGGACTTCTCCGCCAAGACCTATTTCGCCGAACGCGGTTATTTTGTCGCTTATCATCTTATCGGTAACGGAAGAATACAGAGCCATAGCAATTGGCAGGTCGGCAGAGGGGTCATCGAGCCGCAGACCGCCGACTATGTTTATATATACGTCGAGACCGCCGAAAAATAGCCCACAGCGCTTTTCAAGCACGGCAAGAATGAGGTACAGCCTGTTGTAATCAAAGCCCGAACTTGTACGCCGCGGCGCTGAAAACGCGCTTTTTGCCACCAGAGCCTGAACCTCGGCGAGAATGGGTCTTGTGCCCTCTATAACGCAAGCGACACAGTTGCCGGAAACATTCCACGGTCTGCCTGCGAGGAGCATTTCAGAGGGGTTTGCGACCTGCGAGAGGCCGTCGTCGTTCATTTCAAAAACGCCTATCTCGTTGGTAGAGCCGAAACGGTTTTTCTCGGCGCGCAAAATTCTGTAAGACATATTCTGCTGACCCTCAAAATACAGCACGGCATCGACGATATGCTCCATTACCTTAGGTCCTGCAATTGCGCCGTCTTTATTTACATGACCGACTATGAACACGGGTATTTCCATATTTTTTGCGGTATGCATGAACAGGTTCGTACACTCGCGCACCTGTGAGATACTTCCCTGCGAAGAATTTATACCGGCTATTGACATAGTTTGTATAGAATCTATAATAGCGACATCTGGCTTTTCTTTTTCAATAGTGGCGCATATGGCTTCGGCATCGTTCTTGGCAAGAATACCGAGAGAGACATCTTTGACGCCGAGGCGGTCGGCACGAAGTTTTATCTGCCGCGCGGATTCCTCGCCAGAAACATACAGCACGGTCTTACTCTTGCCGAGGTGCTTGCATATCTGCAAAAGCAGCGTAGACTTGCCTATTCCCGGCTCGCCGCCCAACAGCACCAGCCTGCCCTTTCCAAGCCCTCCGCCCAGA
>CANRPG010000069.1 GCA_947632425.1 uncultured Clostridia bacterium
CTTTAACGGTCATTTTGAAAGATACGCCCTGTGAGAGCTTTATCTCTGCTGTAAAATCGCCGTAGCTTTTTATATCTGCCATGTTTATCCTTTTCTTTTCTATCTCAATGCCATACTGTTTTTTGATAGCCTCGGAAACGTTGCCCGAAGTTATCGCGCCGAAGAACTTGCCGTTTGCACCTGCTGCTGCGGCTATTTCAACGCTTTTGCCGTCAAGCTTTTCTTTGAGCTTTATGTTGTCGGCTTTTTCAACATCGAGCTTATGCTGCTGCGATGCCTTTTTGCTGTTGAGTTCGCCTAAGTTTTTAGCGTTTGCCTCGGCTGCCAGACCTTTTGCGAGCAGATAGTTCCTTGCATATCCGTCAGCAACATTTACGGTATCGCCTGCCTTACCGCTGCCTTTTACGTCTTTAAGAAGTATAACTTTCATAACACACTTTCCTCTCAATATTATTTATTATTTGCCGATGATTTTTCTATGTAGTCGTCTATTGCCAGAAGAAGCATATGCTTTGCCTCTCGCAATGTGGTACTCAGCTGTACGCCTGCCATTGTCTGATGACCTCCGCCGCCCAGAGCTTCCATTACCAGCTGCACGTTAAAGCCGCCAAGGCTTCTTGCGGATATCTGCACCTTGCCGCTGTCCTCATACATAACGAACGATGCTTTTACGCCGTTTATGCCGAGAAGTTCATCGGCTGCCTGAGGCGCTGCGATACGCATGGTAGGCGATGTTGCTCTTGCGGTGGCAACGGCGCATTCGTTATGTATCTCTGCGTTGGTGATAAGCATTGACTTTTGCTGGAACGTTTCGATAGAGCTTGCAAACAGATTCTTTACCGAAACGGTATCTGCTCCTGTTCTTCTAAGATACGCGGCTGCTTCAAAGGTACGAACGCCTGTGCGCATTACAAAGTTTTTGGTATCCAGCATTATTCCTGCCAGAAGCGCTTCTGCCTCATAGGCGGCAAGTTTGCACTCGTTGCCGAAATACTGCGCCAGCTCCGCCACCATTTCAGATGCTGAAGAAGCCATAGGCTCGTGGAAGAATATCACCGAATTTTCTATAGCTTTTACCATACGCCTGTGGTGGTCTATAACAACGGTTTTGGGGCACAGTCTCAGAAGCTCTGGGCTGTCCACAAAATCGGGGTTATGTGTATCGACTACCACAAGCAAGGTGGCATCGTCAACGTTATCTATGGCATACGCAGGAGAGATAAAATACTCCTCGCTCTGCTTGCTTCGTATGTAGCCTATAAGCGGCGCGGCTAAGTTTCTCTGGTGGTCAACTGCCACAAAGGCAGGCGTACCGAGCTTTCTTATAACGGCGCACAGACCTACCGCAGAACCTATGGCATCGAGGTCTGCCATGCTGTGACCCATTATGAAAACCTTACTGCTTTCTTTAACAAGGTCTTTAAGGGCGTTTGCTATGATACGCGTTTTGACTTTTGTCTGCTTTTCTACGCCCTTTGAAACGCCGCCGTAAAATTCAAAGCCGTCGCCCGTTTTAACTGCCGCCTGGTCGCCGCCTCTGCCAAAGCACATATCAAGACCCTGCTTGGCAAATTCTTCGTTCTCTGCAAGTGTCTTGCCCTCGTTGCCGACGCCTATAGACAATGTAACGGTAGTTCTTTCGCCTATATTTATCTCTCTTGCCTTATCGAGTATAGGAAATCTGCCGTCTATCATTTTCTTAAGGTATCTGTATTCTAACACTACTAAAAATCTTGAAGACGAGAGCTTTCTTACAACGCCTGTGGTGGAGTCAAAAAACGTTTCCATAAGCTGCTCAAGCTGTGCAGAAATACGCGCTTTTTCGCTCTCGCGGCTGTCCTGCATAAGCTCGTCGTAGCTGTCAACTGCAACTAGCATTACGGCAGGCCTTGACTGGAAATATTCTTCCGTCATATCGTGAAGCTCTGTTATATCATCAAAATAGACGAGAGAAAACTCGGAGTCTGTCATTTTGTTGGTAACGGCTTTTACGCGGTAGTATCTGTCGTTGACCTTTATTTTATCGCCCTGCTCGGAATAGAGCTTGTCAAAATCAAAGTCGGCAAGGTCGCCTATATACATTTTATATGCGTGCATCTCGTCAAGAACATAGTCGTCAAAATCGCGGTTCATCCAGACTATCTGCTTTGAGCCGTCTATAATAGCCATAGGCGCAGGGAAATTCAGCAGCGATTCTTTTTCCGTCTGCGTTATATCGTTGACACGCTGCAATATGAACTTTTTCAGCACAGAATTTGAAAGTGCCCACATAACGCCGACAGAAATTGCTCCCACGACCGACACTATAAGCAGTATCAGCCCGAACTGCGGAGAGTCGGACGACTTATACATATTCCACGATGCAAGCACGGCGGTCAGCGATACGACCGTAAGTATCAGGTACTGCACTGTATGGTTTCTTTTCATATCAGAGCCTGCCTTTCTGAAAACGATTATCTTATTGTACAATATTCGGCGGAAAAAGTCAACGGGTCCTAATTGCTAAAACAAGCCTTTCGGCGTAATATATTAGAAACGGCTAAAGCCGCAAAGTGCATTTTGAACGGAGAGAACTTTTTATATGAAATTTGAACGCATAGGGCAAGATGTCCCCGGTATCAAGATAATACTTGACAGCGATGAAAGCGAGCTTTTATATCAAAGGCTTTCAAAAAAAGGCTCGGCAGAGGGGCGTATGCTTATTGCTTACCTGCTGGCAGCTGCGCAGAAAGAATGTTCTGTAAGCTTTTCTGGCGGCGAGCTCAACGTTGAGATACTTGATTCGCCCGACGGCGCTGTGATATACATTTCGGAGATAAAGCCGTATTACTATCTGTCAAGCAGGCGAAACTGGCGTGTAAAGAAAAAACTGACACGGCAGCTTATCTGCAAAATAGACGATGTAAAAAGACTTAGAAAATTTATAAAGCAGATACGCTGCACGCCTTTTTGCAAAGAGGGCATACACTCGGATATGTACGCAGGCGAGAGCGGATACATCATAGCGTTTTACGGCGATATGCCGCCCGACCCCTACCCTGTTTTATACGAGCTTGGAGTGGAGCACTGCCTTAGCTTTACGCCGCCCTCGGAGGAGTACGAAAAAATACTGGAAGGAAACGCCGTTTCTACCCTTGCAGAGCTTTTATCTTAGCTATCTTGTCGGTCATATCATCGGCGGCAAAAAGATAACTTCCCGAAACAATGACGTTTGCGCCTGCATCTACGGTAAGTTTTGCGGTATCGGCATTTATTCCGCCGTCTACCTGAATATCGAGCGGCACGCCCATGCTGTCTGCCTTACTTCGCAGCTCGCGAATTTTATCAAGGCACTGCGGCATAAAGGCTTGTCCGCCAAAGCCGGGTTCTACGGTCATTACAAGTATCATATCAACAAGACCGATATATTTTTGCACATCTTTTGCAGGAGTATGCGGTTTTATTGCTATGCCTGCTTTTGCGCCGCACTTTTTAATAAGCGCAACGGTTTCTTCGATATTACAGCCCGTTTCTGAATGAAAGGTTATTATGTCTGCGCCGGACTGCACGAATCTTTCTATATAGTCCTGCGGTCGGCAAATCATAAGATGGACATCGAGCGGCAGTTTGCTGACCTTTTTCACTGCCTGCAATATCGGTATGCCGAAGCTTATATTGTTTACGAAAACGCCGTCCATAACGTCAAAATGCAGCATATCTGCGCCGCAGACGAACGCTCTTTCGACCTCATTCGCAAGGTGGAGATAGTCGCAGCTGAGCAAAGACGGACTAACTTTTATTTTCATGATCATCACCACTTATCAAACCAAACAGCCCGAGGCAAAACTATGCAACGGGCTGCGATCTATATAAACAGCCATTGCTTTAAGCATATTGCGGCTGACAGTTCATTTTATGCCCGATTACGACAAACTGTTACAGCCGTTTTGCCGCGGCTTATTACTTGACAACGGCGCGGCGCTATGCTAAAATTATTATATACTATATTTATGCACGCTTTAAAGGAGTGTAGTATTTAAGCACCCAGTCAATGGCAAGCTGAGCCCACTGTGCGGCTACAGGCTGATAGTGACCTTCCCAGCCGTAAGAGGCGGTATTAAAATCGCAAAGACCCAGACCGTGACCGCCTTTTTCATAGATATGGCACTCATACTCAACGCCGTGGCGGATAAGGGCATCGACATAAAGCAGAGTATTCTGCACGGGCACGCAGCCGTCATCGGAGCAATGCCACACAAATGTTTTTGGTGTATTTTCGGTAACGCGCTTTTCAAGGCAGACCAAGTCGCGAATGGTTTCGTCCTGCTCCTCGCCGAGAAGGTTGAGTATTGAGCCTTCGTGGGTAAACTCGCCAGAAGTTATCACGGGGTAGCCGAGGATCTGACCTGCAGGCTTTATATCCTGCGGCTGACAGCCAAGAGGTTCATACAGAAATTTTTCATTCCAGAACACCGAAACGCTCGCGGCAAGGTGACCGCCTGCGGAAAAGCCGCAAATATAGACAAGAGAAGGGTCTATATCGTACTTTTCGGCGTTGTCTTTTACATATTTTACCGCCGCTGCGGCTTCAAGAGCGGCTGTGGGGAACTTCTTTTTAACGCAGGAATAGCGCAGAACAAAGGTACAGATGCCTGCTCCCAGAAAGCGCAGAGCTATAAATTCAGCCTCTCTTTCAGAGCAGAAATCATAGCCGCCGCCCGGGCAGATGACTATTGCGGGGCGCTTTTTAGGTCCTGTTTCCTCGGTAACGTCATAGGCATAGCAGGTAAGCGTTGCTTTGCAGCCCTCAGAGGACAAGCCTGCTTTTGCATAATCTACCAAAATATCGGTTCTTTCATATATCATAACAACACGCTCCTTTTATGAACATAACATACATATGTATATTATATCATATGACGACAGGAATTTCAATCCATAAAAAATAAAAAATAAATAATTTTCGTGAGGTGTAAAAAAGTATGGCACTAGATGATCTCAGAAAACAGATAGACGAGCTGGACGTTGAGCTTCAGCGGCTTTTTGAGCGAAGAATGGCGCTTTGTGACGAGGTGGCGCTGGAGAAGAAGAGCACGAATGCCTCGGTCTTGCAAAGCGGCAGAGAGGAAGATATTCTCAAACGCGCGGTAGAGAGAAGCGAAGGCTTTGCCGACAGCAGCGTTGAATTTTTCAAGAACATAATGGCGATAAGCAGGGGCAGGCAGAACAAGCTGCTTGCAAGTGATATTACTTTACACCAAGGCGGCGAGGTGAATGTTATAATTCCCTGTGGTGGTGCTTCCTCGCGAATGGGTTTTGACAAGCTGTTGTATGAGCTTGAGGGCGAAACAGTGATAAGCCGCGTTATAACGGCGTTTGCAGATATAGATAAAGTAAGCAGGATAATAATACCCGTGGGCAAAGAGCAGCGAGAAAGTATCGAAAACGCTGTAAAGCCAGATAGCTTTACAGCAGAAATAGTTTTTTCAGAAGGCGGCGAAACACGTCAGCAGAGTGTTAAAAATGCTGTGAAAATGCTCTCAGACGGCTGCGAGTGGATATGCATACACGACGGGGCGAGACCGCTGATTAGCAGAGAAGTCATAGAAAAAAGTATTGAGGATGCGAAAGAAACAGGCGCGGCGGTTGTATGCGTACCGGTAAAAGACACGATAAAAGAGGCGAAAGGTGGTTTTTGCATATGCACGCCGGACAGAACGGAGCTTTTTGCGGCGCAGACACCGCAGGTAATTGCAAAGTCTATATACGTGCGCGCTATTGAACGTGCTGAGCAGCTTGGCGCGGAGTACACCGATGATGTATCTCTTTGCGAGGCGATAGGCATAAAGGCGAAGATAACGCTTGGCGACTACGCGAACATAAAGCTGACCACGCCAGAGGACATCGAGATAGCGCGGCAGTACATAAAAGGCAGGTGCGGCAAATGAGGATAGGTCACGGATATGATGTACACAGGCTGGCACAGGGCAGAAAATTCATTCTTGGCGGTGTTGAGATACCGCATGAAACGGGGCTGCTTGGGCACTCTGATGCGGATGTGCTGGTACACGCGATAATGGACAGCATACTGGGTGCGTGTGCGCTGGGCGATATAGGAAAGCTTTTTCCTGACAGTGACGAAAAATACAGTGGCGCTGACAGTCTGGGACTTCTGAGAGAAGTAATTCGGCTTGTAAAGGAAAACGGCTTTACAGTAATAAACATAGACAGCACGGTCGCGGCGCAGTCGCCGAAACTGGCACCCTACATAATGCAGATGAGGCAGAACATAGCCGATGCCGCAGGGATAGACGTTTCGCGTGTTTCTGTAAAGGCTACCACAGAGGAGGGTTTGGGCTTCACGGGCGAAAGGCTTGGTGTTTCTGCAACTGCGATATGCCTTGTTGACGAGGTGGCAGGTTTGTAAAAAATGCTTGAAAATTGTCAAAAATCGCTTGACATTTGCACATTTTCGTGATACAATCAAATATATAAACACATAAACTTTTTCGGATAGTCCGAAATTATATATCAAGGAGGAAATCAAAATGGGCAAATTTGTTATCAAGCAGACTGCTACGGGCACAAAGTTCGACCTGAAAGCAGGCAACGGCGAAGTTATTGCAACGAGCGAGGTGTACGCTTCCGAGGCTGCGTGCAAGAACGGCATTGAGAGCGTTCGCAAGTGCTGTGAAGGCGGTGTTGAAGATCAGACTGTTGAGGGCTTCGAGACTCTGAAACACCCGAAGTTTGAAGTTTATCTTGACAAAAAGGGCGAATACAGATTCAGGCTGAAGGCACGCAACGGTGAGATAATCGCTACGGGCGAAGGCTACAAGACCAAAGCAAGCTGCCTTAACGGCATTGAGAGCATAAAGAAGAATGCTCCCGAAGCTGCGGTGGTTGAGGAATAATTACAATTACATAGCATAAAAACGGCGGATAGCGCTTTGTGGCGCATATCCGCTGTATTTTTATATATTCATTTCGCTGATAGCCTTTGCAAGTTTCTGCGGGGCATCAATATTAACTTCATGACCTGCGCCGGAAATAACGGCATATTCGGCATTTTTAAGCTTTTGTGCAAGTGTTTGGGCTGCTCTTTTGTTAGCCTTATCACGCTCGCCGCAAAGTACTTTTACGCAGCAGGTCACTTTGTCAAGACCGCCGGAAAGATCTATACCAGCCATTGAATTTGTAAGCGATATAAAATCTTGTTTTGCAAAGCCGATGCTTTCAAACTTGCTTGCAGGCAAAAATGTAAAAAGTACGTTTTGAACTTTCAGCAAAAATTTAGGCATATCGTATTGAGGCGCAATAAGTATAAGCGAATTTACCTTTTGCGGAAAGTCTATAGCAAAGTTGAGAGCCAGCACCGCCCCAAGCGAAAGACCGCACAGATCCAGCTTATCAGAGAAGCCAAGGCAATATTCGCAGAAAGCGGCATACATCTTGCTGTAAAGACAACTGCCCTGCACGAAAAAATCGCTTAACTCGGGGCACACCGTTTCTATATCATCGGGCAGAAACGAAATAGTCTTATCCCAACTTGAAGCGTTCTGCCCCATTCCATGCAGAAAAATATATCTCACTATATTATTTCAGCTTGCTTTCGCGGTAGATGATGTCTTCCCTCTTAGGGCCGTTAGATACCATGGTTATGGGGAAGCCTATTTTTTCCTCGATAAACTCGATATACTTGCGGCAGTTTTCGGGAAGCTCATCATATTTTCTTATGCCGCGAACGTCGCACTTCCAGCCGTCAAGCACCTCAAGCACGGGTTTTGCTCTTTCTAAAAGTCCTGTGGTCGGGAAATCCTGCGTTACCTTGCCGTCTATCTCATAGCCTGTGCAAACGGGTATTTTATCAAGGTAGCCGAGGGCATCTATGACCGTGAAAGCAACATCGGTAGTGCCCTGCAAGCGGCAGCCGTATCTAGAAGCAACGCAGTCGAACCAGCCGACTCTGCGGGGCCTGCCTGTGGTAGCGCCGTACTCGCCGCCGTCACCGCCGCGTCTGCGAAGTTCTTCTGCTTCTTCGTCAAATATCTCGGAAACGAACGCGCCTGCGCCGACTGCCGAAGAATAAGCCTTTACAACGGTAACTATCTGCTTTATCTCATACGGGGGAACGCCTGCGCCTATCGCGCCGTATGCGGCGAGGGTCGACGACGACGTTACCATGGGATATATACCGTGGTCGGGGTCTTTGAGAGAACCAAGCTGACCTTCGAGCAGCACTGTCTTGCCTTCTTTGAGGGCGTTCCACAAAAATAGCGAAGTATCGCACACAAACGGCTCTATCTTCTTTTTATATTCCATAAGGGTATTGAACAGCTCATCTACCGAAAGCAGCGGCTTATGATAGAGGTTTTCAAGCAGCACGTTTTTGGTCGCCACTACCCTTTCAAGCTTTTCTCTGAGCGCATCTTCGTCGAAAAGTTCCTGCACCTGAAAGCCTATTTTCGCATATTTATCGGAATAAAACGGGGCTATGCCGCTTTTTGTTGAGCCGAAGCTCTTCCCTGCGAGGCGCTCTTCCTCATAGGCATCAAACAGCACATGATAAGGCATTACTATCTGCGCTCTGTCGGAAACGAGCAGTTTTGGTGCAGGCACACCGCGCTCTACTACGGAATTATACTCGTTTACAAGTTTGTTTACATCTAGAGCCACTCCGTTGCCGATAATGCTGGTGGTATGGTCATAAAACACGCCCGACGGCAGGGTATGCAGAGCAAATTTGCCATAGTGGTTGACTATTGTATGACC
>CANRPG010000070.1 GCA_947632425.1 uncultured Clostridia bacterium
GATACAGCCGTTTTCGCACACGCTGTGGGTAATTTTACCTATAGCGGTAGATTTGCAGCCAACATCTACTTTCTGGCTCTTTCTGCGGATAACTATAAGCGAATTTGGGCAGGCTTTTGCACACAGACCGCAGCCGACACACTTATTCTTATCGACCTTGGCTATACGGTCAACGATAGATATTGCGCCGTTTGGGCAGACCTCAACGCAGTCACCGTAGCCGAGGCAGCCGCTTGTGCACACCTTGCTGCCGTTGTAATATCTGTTAGAGGCGCGGCAGCTTTGTGATCCGTCGTAGACATATTTATGCTGCGTAACGTTGCAGTTGCCAAAGCAGCGCACGAACGCGACTTCCTGTTCGGGGTGCTCCGTTTCAACGCCCATAATTTCGCTTATCTTGCCTGCCGACTCTGCGCCGCCGGGTTTGCACATATTAAGCGGTGCGCCCTCGTTGAGTATGGCATCTGCATAGGCGTTACAGCCCGAATATCCGCAAGAGCCGCAATTTATCTGAGGCAGAGCCTCCTGAAGCTGCTCGAGCCGCTCGTCTACCTTGACGGCAAACACCTTGGAACACACCGTCAGCAGCACGCCTGCGAGCACGCCGAGCGCCGCAAACAGCAAAACAGGTATCAAATACTGCATATACATTCACTCCGATCAATATTTATGTGCAAAACTTATTATCATTTTAATGCGGTTGCGCCTGTTTATCCTTGAAAGCCCCGAATCGTGATCTACCGCTGAAACGGCGGCGTTCGGAAACCTTTTGCGCAGCCTTGATATTACACCTCTCGCGGCGGTATGGCTTACAAGGCAGCCGAACGGTACGGCTATAATGCAGCCGTCGCAGCCGTTTTGCAGACCGTCGGCGGCTTCGGCGGATATGAGCCAGCCGTCGCCCATTGTCTGCCCGAAAGAACCAGCCCACGAGCATTTTTCTTTAAGATATTTATATGTAGACATCTGCGGCAGAGAGTATTTTGCCAAAGCTTTGTTCATGCGCTCCTGCATACTGCCGACAACTTTTACCGCAAGCGGCGAAAGCGCACCCGAAACGGTAGCTTTGTCATACAGCCTGTCGTCAGCTTTGCAGTTATCCATAAGGTACATCATATAATTTGCAAAGCCGCTCATGTAAACTTCGCAGCCCTCACCGCGAAGAAAATCTTCCAGACCGTCGTTGCCGATAGAACAAAACTTCACATACACTTCGCCCGTAACGCAAATTTTCGGGCATTTTTTGTATGCTTTCTTTACTTTTGAAAAGTCGCTGCATATGCGGTCAAACACTTTTCCCATACTGAAAGGAAGAATAAGTCTGCCGCTTTCAAACGCTTTTGACAGCCGCTTTCTCCACACGCAAACAAGTCTTTTGCACTCTCCGCTGCTCTTTTCATACGGAGAGGTGCAGTTATAAAGGTGCATTAGCAGGTCGCTGTACATTACCGCAGCGCAGGCGGTGAGAAGCATCTTCGGGGTTACAGAAAAGCCGCTGTGTTTTTCAACGCCGCTGACGTTTAAAGATATTACCGGAACATACCCCATGCCTGCCTTTACAAGCGCCTTTCTGAGCAGATGTATATAGTTGCAGGCACGGCAGCCTCCGCCCGTCTGCGGAAGCAAAAGCGCGGTCTTATGTGTATCGTATCTGCCGCTTTTGAGCGCGGTGATAAACTGCCCTATGATAAGGTTTGCAGGGTAGCATATATCGTTGTTTGAATACTCCCACCCTGCGGCGATGACCTCGCCCGAAAAGTGAGAAAGCACCTGCGCTTTATATCCGCCTGCTCTGAAAGCATACACCAGAAGAGGAAAATGAAAGTCAAGCATTGACGGAATAAGCACCGTATGCGTTTTCTTCATTTCCCTTGTAAACTTGGCATACGGGGTGCGGCGTGTGCCGTTCATTATATCAGCCCCGAAAAGCCCATAAAGCTTAGTGATACTATAGAAGCCGCGATAAGCGTGGCAGGCACGCCCTTGAACGTTTCGGGCAGTTTTGAGTCGTTTATTCTGCTTCTTACGCCCGAGAACAGCAGCAGCGCGAGGGTAAAGCCCACGCCCGTACCGAAAGCGTTGACTACCGACTGCGCTATATTATAGCTTTCGTCAACGTTTGTTATGGTAACGCCGAGGACGGCGCAGTTGGTGGTTATCAGCGGAAGATATATGCCCAGCGCCTTATAAAGCGGCGGCATGAGCTTCTTGATTATCATCTCTACCATTTGAACGAACATTGCAATAACGAGTATGAATGCCACGGTTTTTAAATACGTTATATCAAAATGCTCCAGCAGCTTATATATCGGGTAGGTTATCACAGCGGCGCACACCATTACGAATATTACAGCCGCTCCCATTCCCACCGAGCTTTTCATCTGCTTTGAAACGCCGAGGAACGCACATATTCCCATAAACTGCGAAAGCACTATGTTGTTTACAAGCACTGTTCCCACAAGTATAAGTATGTATCCCATATGCGCCCTCCTTACTTAGCTGCTGCCGCTTCGCAGCTGTCTTTTCCTGAGCAGGCGGCTGCATTGGGGCAGTTTTCACAGCTTATTTCTTTAGGCGGCTTGCGTTTTGCAAGCTTGTTTATTATAGCAATAAGGCAGCCGAGCACGAAAAATCCTCCCGCGGGCATTATGAAAATAAGCGTGGGGTTATCGTGCACCCAAGGTATCTCTATCATAAACTTTGTGCCTGCAAGCCATGTTCCCGAGCCGACAATTTCACGAATAGATGCCATAAAGAACAGCGCGAGCGTGAAGCCAAGACCCATTCCCAAGCCGTCAAGTGCGGAATGTATTACTGTATTTTTAGAAGCGAACGCCTCCGCCCTGCCGAGTATTATGCAGTTTACCGTAATGAGCGACAGGAATATGCCGAGTTCTGAATACATTTCGGGCAGATAGCCTTTCATTAAAAACTCAATAAGCGTTACAAAGCCTGCGATTATTACTATAAAGCATGGCAGCCGCACCGTTCCCGGTATCACCTTTTTAAGCATCGAGATGACGATATTCGAGCACACCAGAACGAACGTTGTGGCAAGCCCCATGCCTATGCCGTTGAACGCCTGCGTGGTTATGGCAAGCGTAGGGCACATACCCAAAAGCCCCACTAAAACGGGGTTTTCTTTGATTATGCCCTTGACAAATTCATGCATTGCGCCGTGTGTGTTATCACTCACCGAAGATCGCCTCCCTGTTCTCGCTGTAAGTATTCACCGCGGTGGTTATTGCGGCTTTTATGCCTTTTGAAGAATACGATGCGCCTGTTACTTTATCTACAGAATTAACAGCCGCTTCATTATCAGCGCCTATAAACTTTGCAAGGTAGTTTTTGTCATTGACCTTTGTGCCAAGACCCGGTGTTTCGCCGCAGGTTATGAACGTTACCCCTGCAACTGCGCCGTTTTCGTCCATGCCGACAAGCACGTGTATGCCGTCTTTGCTGTAGCCGTTTTCGTATATCTCAAAAAGGCACTGCTTTGTTTCTTTGTTGACTATCGCGGCTGTAACGCCGTCAAACTCTATGACGTTTCCCTCAGCATCTTTGAGTATCTCAAAATCATCGCTGCCGAATACTTCTTTGCAGCCTGCTTTAAGTTCATCTGTCATAACGCCTGTGTTGTCAACATATGTAAGTTCATAAGCGCCGACAAGCAGCAGGCACACCAGAGAACATATAAGGCACAGCACCAGCGATGGCATTATTTCTTCTTTGAAGAATTTCATGCTGCCGCCTCCTTTGCCGCCTTTTTCTCTTTCTTCTTCGCGCCAACGGGTCTTGCGCCTGTCAGCATATCTATATAAGGCGTAACTATATTCATCAGAAGTATCGAGAACGAAACGCCCTCGGGGTATGAGCCGTAAAACCTGATAACGCAGGTAATTATGCCGCAGCCCAAGCCGAAGATGATCTTGCCCAGCGTGGTTACAGGCGTTGTTACATAGTCGGTAGCCATAAACAGCGCGCCGAGCATAAGACCGCCCGAAAGCACCTGATAGAGCGGATCTTCACCTGCGAGCCACGAAAACGCCGCCACCGTGCCGATGAAAGCTATCGGCGTTGCAGGGGATATTATCTTCATAGCGATAAGATACATACCGCCAAGCAGCAGAGCAAATGCGCAAGTCTCGCCGAGGCAGCCGCGTACCGTACCCAGAAACAGATCGGAATAGCTTGCGGCTTTTGAAACGAGCGGAGTTGCTGTAGTTGCCGCATCATAGACTTCGGGCTGTATCATGGGGTCTGTCCATGCGGTCATTGCCGAGGGGAACGATAGGAAAAGCACTATTCTGCCGACTATTGCAGGGTTGGCAAAGTTGTTGCCCAAACCGCCGAACAGCTGCTTTACTATAACTATAGCCACGAACGTGCCCAGCACAGCCATCCAGTAAGGCAGGCTGCGCGGAAGATTCAGCGCAAGTATCATGCCTGTTACGGCAGCCGAAAGGTCGCCCGTGGTGTCGGGGCGTTTCATAACTATGTTGCAAAGTCTTTCCCATATTATCGCCGTGCCTGTGCACACGCCGACGAGTATCAGCGCTCTGCCGCCAAAAATAAGCGTTGCGGCAATAACGGCAGGAAGCAGCGCTATGAGCACGTTGCCCATTATTTTAGATGTTGCCGCCGTTGCCCTTATATGCGGCGAGGGCGAAACTATAAGTTTATCCATTCAGGCGCGCTCCTTTCCTACTGTCTTATAAGCTCTTTGGCAAGCTGGTTTTTCTCTGCCAGATCTCTCTTTGCAGGGCATACGTAAGAGCAGCTGCCGCAGTTCATGCAAAGGTTCACTTTCAGCTTTTTCAGCCTGTCAACATCTCTGGCATCATATGCCTTTTCAAGCTCGGTGGGCATAAGCTTTACGGGGCAGGCTCTCACGCATCTGCCGCAGCGTATACATGCCGTTTTTACCTCTTTGCGAACTGCCGCTTTTTCTGTAAAGCCGAGTATCGCGTTGTTTGTTTTCATTACGGGGGTATCAAAATCATACAGGTACATACCCATCATAGGCCCGCCCGAGAGCAGTTTTGCTATTGAATCGGGGCTGCCGTCTGCAAATTTTATAAGCTCTCTTACCGATATACCTATCGGCGCTTTTACGTTGCAGGGCGTTCTGAATGCATCGCCGTCCAGCGTGAGCCGCCTTTCAACAAGCGGTATGCCTGTTTTCAAGTATCTTGAAATAAAGCCTGCGGTGGATACGTTCATAACTATTATGCCTTTGTATGCAGGCAGCTCGCCCTCGCCTATTATTCTGCCTGTAGCCGAAAACGCTACCACCTTTTCCGCTCCCTGCGGATAAGACGACTTCAGCTTTACCACCGTTATGTCGCCGCGCGTGGCTGTTCGCCGTTTCATATCTGCGATAGCCTGCGGTTTGTTGTCCTCTATACATATATACGCATGGGCTATGCCTATGTATTTCATGACCTTGTCAATGCCGTCAAGAACATCATCGGGGGCTTCAACAAGTTCGCGGTAGTCGCTTGTTATATACGGTTCGCACTCGGCGGCGTTTATAACAAGGCTGTCAATAGGCGTTACTTTTGTATCTACCCGAAGCTTTATATGCGTCGGGAAGCCTGCGCCGCCCAGACCGCAGCAGCCGCTCTCTTTTACTGCGTTTATAAAGCTCTCGGTACTGTTGACAACGGGTCTGTATATCTCATCGGACATTTTCTGCCTGCCGTCGCTTTTTATAACAACGGCTTTACACACCTTGCCGTTTGCAAGCAAAAAGTCTTCAATAGCCGCAACGGTGCCCGAAACGCTCGAATGTATCGGCGCGGACATCACTGCATCGGTATCGCCTATCTTCTGACCGACCTTTACCTCATCGCCCACCTTTACAAGCGGCTGGCACGGCACGCCCATATGCTGGCTCATGGGTATTTTTACGCTCTCGGGCAGCGGCACGGGCACGGTAGGGGTCTCGGCGGTGTTTTTATTGTGGGGAAGCGCTATTCCGTTAAGGCGCATATAATATCATCTCCGATACGGTTGAATTTATCTGAAAAATATGTTACAATAATTTATATAGAAAAAACTTTGAGCGAATACATCATCTCAAAGTATATTATAAACGATTTTATTCAATTTGTAAAGATGTTTTTTAGTGGAAATGACCTATTTGTGCAATATTTTATCAAAAATTTTATTTACAGAGGGAATGTTGTTGTATGAAAGGATACAGGCTGCAATTTATACGCCACGGAATTACGCAGGGAAACCTTGACGGCAGGTACATTGGCATTACGGACGAGGGGCTGTGCGCGCAGGGCAGAAAAGAGCTGGAAAATAAAAAGGAGAGCTTTGTTTATCCGCACGTGGAGAGGATATACACCTCGCCGCTGAAGCGCTGCCGCGAGACCGCGGAGCTTTTGTACACCGACTGCTCTATGCGCCTTGTGCCCGAACTGCGCGAGATGAACTTCGGCGAGTTTGAAAACAAGCGCGCGGTAGATATCATGAACACGCCGCAGTACAAAGAATTTATGAAAGGCGGACTGGACAACCCTCCCCCTGGCGGCGAGAGTATGAGAGACGTTGTAGAGCGCTGCTACTGGGCGGCTGATTTTATCATATGCGACATGATGAGCCGCGGCGTTGACACTGCGGCTGTGATAACCCACGGCGGAATTATTATGAATATGCTAAGCTGCTTCGGGCTGCCAAAGGCGCGACCCATGGAGTGGCCGTGCGACTTCGGCGAGGGGTATGAGGTGCTTGTCACCGCGGATATGTGGCAGCGCTCCGATGTGTTTGAGATACGCGGCAAGTTTCCGTATCTGAAAGATTAAAACTTATATATACATATATATGGAAGGCAGGTGAACAGTAACGAACAATTCGCAGATAAAACGCCTGGCGAGGATAAGGCTGGCAGGCAACTGGGGAAACTGCGTTGCGCTAAGCATGATGCTTTTGTCGTTCATGACGATGATAGCCATAGGAGAGCTTATAATTTACAGGATAACGCTTATGATATACGATGGTTTTGACACGTTTTCGGAATACATACGCTCTGAGACGGTGCTGAAACTGCTTATAATAAGAGCCGCGATATACTATCTGCTGCTTGTGCCTGCGCTGAGCAATATGCGCCGCACCTACATAAGCCTTGCAAACGGCAAAAGTTTTATAGGCACCCAGTGGGAGATACGCCACTACGGACTGCGCTTTTACGCAAAAATAATCTTCATGCAGACTATTTCGCTTATATATCAGGCGGCTATGCTCGTGCCGCTGTTTGCCTGCGCTTTCGGCGTTTCATACTACATTGAGCTTTGCCGCCAGCACATAACGACAAGAAGTCTGCTTATGTTCATGCTGTGCCTGCTTATGGCGATAATAATGCTGTGCGTTTTTCTGTACTTTCGCATAAAAATGCGGCTTGTGCCGTTCATAAACGTGCTGCACCCCGAAATAGGTATGCTTGACTGCTTTATACTATCCTCGCGGCTTATGCGTAAAAATATTATAAGATATGTGTTTTTTCAACTGTCGTTTTTGCATTACTTTCTGCTGTGCGTGCTGGTGTTCCCGATTCTTGTGATATTCCCTTACTACTACATGAGCGTGAGCGTGCTGTGCTCCAGCCTTGTTACAAAAAACGCTGTGGAAGATTATCTTCACAGCAAGGAGAACTGATATGCAGTACACTTTTACGGCGGAAGAGGGCGGCAGCGTTGAGAAAACACTGCGAAAAAACGGCGTATCGCGCAGGCTGATAACTAAGCTGAAACGCACGGGCGGTATAACATCGGGCGGCAAGGCTGTGCGGACTGTTGACATACTGCAAAAGGGCGATGAGGTCACAATACGGTATGATGACGATGACCGTCTGGAAGCCGCAAAGCTTGACAATGCCACTGTAGTTTACAGCGATGAATATATTGTAGTGTTTGACAAGCCCTCGGGTATGCCTGTGCACCCATCTGCAAAGCACAGGTGCGACACGCTGGGAAATTATTTTGCGTATCTGTACCCCGGCAAGACTTTCAGACCGATAAACCGCCTTGACAGGGATACCTCGGGGCTGTGCGTTGTGGCGCTTGACCCGTTGGCGGCGAAGAATTTGCAGCGCTGCATAGAAAAAACATACTTTGCGGCGGTGGAAGGTGAGATAAAAAGCGGCGGCGTTATTGACCTGCCGATAGCAAGAGAGCGCGAGAGCATTATAAAACGCTGCGTGAGGAGCGACGGCAAGCGCGCTGTTACGGCATACGAGCCTGTTTGCCAAGGAAATCACTGCACGCTTTTGAAGATACGCCTTGAAACGGGCAGAACGCATCAGATACGGGTGCATTTTTCGCACACGGGACACCCACTTTTGGGTGATGATATGTACGGCGGCAGCGTTGACAAGATAAAGCGGCAGGCGCTCCACTGCTCAGAGATCATGCTGACACACCCCAAAAGCGGCGAAAAGGTGAGGTTTACTTCTCCCCTGCCCTGCGATATACAAGAGCTGTTCAAATAGAGATCCCGAAAGAGTGTGAGCTTTTTCGGGATCGTTTTTTTGTTTACTTATAAAAAGCGTATCTAATTTGCGCTGTCACGCAAGCCTGCGGAGCTGCGAGAACTTCACATATGGCACGGCGTTCCATAATGGAACGCGGCAAAATAGCTATGCGCTACAATTAGGGAACGCCCTCTCTTGCATGGGCGTAGCGTTCCCGTTGGGAACGCCTGAAGAATTATTTCGCCCCAAAAACTAAA
>CANRPG010000071.1 GCA_947632425.1 uncultured Clostridia bacterium
CCCCTATCCGATACTTGTATTATATCCTATTTGTCTTTAAAAGGCAATTAGAATACATCTTTATTATACGAGGAGGTTGATACCATGGAAAAGACTATAAAAATTGAAGGCATGATGTGCCACCACTGCGAAATGCACGTTCAGAATGCTCTGGAAGCTATCGACGGCGTTTCAAAGGCTGAGGCTAGCCACGAAAAGGGCGAAGCTAAAGTTTATCTTACAAAAGATGTTGACAACGAAACGCTGAAAAAGGCTGTCGAGGCACAAGAATACAAAGTCCTGTGCATAGAATAATCTGCGCATACAACATAGAGCATACCGAGGTGGTATGCTCTTTTTTCTTGTTAAAAAACCGCGAATATTGTATAATTATAGTGAAGGGAGGTCTTTCGCTATGTTTGAAAATTTTGAAAGACATTTAAAAGAACAGGAACTGTCAAAAAACACTGTAGACTCATATATGTTCGCGGTAAGGCAGTTTCACGAAAACTACGGCACTGTTACACTGAAGAACCTGCGTTCCTACAAAACGTGGCTGATCGAAAACTACAAACCAAAGACCGTAAACCTGCGGCTGAGGGCGATCAACTGTTATTTGGAGAGCATAGGCAAGGAGAAGTGGAAACAGCCGGTCGTGAAGATCCAGAACAAAACGTTTCTTGAAAACGTCATCAGCGAGGCTGACTACGAATACTTCAAAAGCCGCCTGAAGGAGGACGGCGAGATGTTCTGGTACTTCGTCATACGCTTTCTTGCCGCAACGGGCGCGCGGGTAAGCGAACTTATCCAAATAAAAGCGGAACACATACGGCTCGGCTACCTCGATCTTTACTCAAAAGGAGGCAAGCTGAGACGTATATATTTTCCCTCATCGCTGCAAAAAGAGGCGCTTGAATGGCTTGCGGAAAGCGGCATAAAAAGCGGCTTTGTTTTTCTCAATAAATACGGCGAACGCATAACCACACGCGGCATTTCGGGGCAGCTAAAACGCCTTGCCGGTCGCTATGGCATTGATACCGCGGTAGTTTATCCGCACTCTTTCCGCCACAGGTTTGCAAAGAGCTTTTTAGAGCGCTGCAACGATATAGCTTTTCTTGCCGACCTTATGGGGCATGAGAGCATTGAGACCACACGCATATATCTGCGAAAGACCGCCACCGAGCAGCGTGAGATAGTCAACAAGGTGGTAGACTGGTAGACTATACGCTTTTTTGTGTAAAAAATGCCCTGCGGCTCTTGAAAAATTCTTGCATATGGTATATAATATATATAACTATGCAATAACAGCATGATACCCGAAAGGCGGTAATATAAATTGTTTGACATAATTATGCTTGCAGGCAAAAGCGGTATGCAGAATGTGTACGCGCCGCTGCCGTTTGTAGCGCACCTTGTATTCTGCGCGCTGGCGACACTTTTGTATGCTGTGCTTTTCAACAGGCGCGGCAAAAGGCACTACCTTGTGCTGATGATAGCCATTGACCTCACGCTGATGACGCAGTTCTGGACGGACGAAATAGTTATCTTTGCGGTAGGTTTTGCAGAGGTTGTAATGCTTATCATAGCAGGCGTGCTGGCGTATAAAAGCTCTAAAGAGGACAAAGAACTGGCAGAAAAGCGCAAGCAGGAGGCACGAATACGCCGAATGGAGCGAGAGAAGCGGCTGCAATCCGAAAAGCTGTTTGTAAAGCAGGAGTATATAGACAAAAATTTCGGGAAAGGCATTGTCGATCACGCGTTTGACGATGACGACGACGAGTGAAGCATATGAAGAAGCTTGTTATTCTTGACAGTGAAACGGTAACAAAAGGCGATGTTTCTTTAGATGAAGTCACCGCTTTGTGCGACAGCAAAATTTTCGGCTATACCCCAAATGATGAGGTCGCCGACAGAATAGGCGATGCGGATGCGGTAATATGCAACAAATGCCTTATCACCGAAGATGTTTTTGACAGGTGCAAAAGCCTGAAATATGTAGGTCTTTTTGCAACGGGCTATAACAATGTTGACATACAAGCGGCAAAAAAGCATGGCGCGGCGGTGTGCAATGTGCCGAGCTATTCAACAAATTCGGTGGCGCAGCATACGTTTGCTTTTCTTCTGAATTACTTCAACAAGACCGCTAAATACGCCGAAACTGTTGCAAACGGCGACTGGGTAAATTATAAGCTGTTTTCGTACTTTTATATACCTATTACAGAGCTTGCAGGGCTTACCATGGGCATTATAGGCTATGGCGAGATAGGCAGAAAAGTTGCCGAAATTGCAAGGGCTTTCGGTATGAACGTTATCACCCATACGCGCTCGCCGCAAAAGGTGAAAGACGGCACAAGGGTGTGCACCCTGCCGCAGCTTTTGCAGGAAGCCGACGTGGTGTCGCTGCACTGCCCGTTGACTAGTGATAACGAAAAGATGATAAACAGTGAGGCTCTCTCACTGATGAAGCCTTCCGCGGTACTTATAAACACCGCAAGGGGCGGACTGGTAGACGAGCAGGCTTTGGCAGATGCTTTGAACAGCGGCAGGATCGCCCACGCGTGCTTAGATGTTCTTACAAACGAACCTATGACGGAGGACTGCCCTCTGCGGTATGCAAAAAACTGCACTATAACGCCGCATATCGCATGGGCGCCCTATCAGACGAGAGTTAGGCTTTTGAAAGAAGTCGCCGAAAACCTTCGCTGCTGGCTTGAGGGTACACCTCGCAACAACGTCGTAAAATAAAGGGTGAATGTATTGTATAGCGAAAAAGTTATCTGCATATGCGGCAAGCTGTGCAGCGGTAAGACTACATATGCCAGACGCCTCTGTGAAGAGCGCAGCGCGGTGATCTTGTCGGTAGATGAGATAATGCTTGCGGTGTTCGGTCAGTATGCAGGCGAAAAGCACGAAATATACGTGCACAGGCTGTATAAATTCTTGTGCGAAAAAGCCGTGCAGATAGTTAAAGCAGGCGTGAATGTCGTGCTTGACTGGGGCTTCTGGACTAAAGACAACCGCGATAAAGTCAGAGCGTTTTTTAATTCACACGGCATACAGTGTGAGATACACTATATAGACATCTGCGACGAGGACTGGGAGAAGTTTATAGAAAAGCGAAACGCCTCTGCTTTGGTGCATCAGGATAAAGAATACTATATCGACAGCAAGCTAAAAGAAAAATTCAGAAATATGTTCGAGATGCCCTCAAAAGAGGAGATCGACGCATGGATAATAATCTGACCGCAAAGGGAGTTTTGATATGCAAAGCGAGAATGATGTAAAGAAAAGAGTGGTAGTAAAACTGGGTACTTCTACCCTCACCCATAAAACAGGCAGGCTGAACATTCGCCGCATAGAGCGCATTGTTAAAAACCTTGCCGATATGCATAACGGCGGCTGGGAGATAATACTTGTCTCCAGCGGTGCGATAGGCTTGGGCATGGCAAAGCTTGAGCTTATTGAAAAGCCTAAAGATACACCGCTGAAGCAGGCGTGCGCTGCTGTAGGTCAGTGCGAACTTATGTATTTTTACGACAAGATGTTTTCAGACTACAACCTCAACGTCGCTCAAATGCTGCTGACAAAGTATATATTGCTGGAAGACAGAAAAAAGAACGTGCAGAACGCTCTGAAAGAACTGCTGAAATTCAACGTCATTCCCATAGTCAACGAAAATGATACAGTGGCTATAGATGAACTGGAGCTTGAAGTGGGCGAGAATGATTCTCTTGCCGCTACCGTGGCAGTGCTTGCAGAGGCGGATATGCTCGTTATAATGTCTGATATTGACGGTCTTTACGACGATGACCCGAGAAAGAACCCCGATGCAAAGCTTATCTCGGCTGTGTATGATATTGACGACCATGTCAGAGAGCTTGCAGGCGGCGCAGGCACGGCACTCGGCAAAGGCGGCATGAAAACCAAGATAGATGCCGCTCAGATAGCTGTAGAAAACGGCATCGATATGCTGATAGTCAACGGCAGAGACCCTGATGTGCTGTACGATGTGTTTGAGCGCAAGCCTGTAGGCACGCTGTTCAAAGCCAAAGAAAAATAGGGAGGGAAAGTTGTGAACGATCTGAATTATATAGAAGTGCTGGGCGTTAACGCCAAAAAAGCAAGGGCAGAACTCGCCGCGGCTATGACATCGCAGAAAAACGATGCCTTAAATGAGATAGCTCATATTCTGCGAAGGAGCAGCGAGAAAATCATCTCTCAAAACCAGATAGATATAAAAAACGCCAAAGAACGCGGTATGTCTCAGGCAATGCTCGATAGGCTCGCGCTGAATGAAAGCCGTATTGAAGCAATAGCCTGCGCCTGCGAGAATCTTACCAAACTTGACGACCCCGTTGGTATGGTAGACGGCGGCGGAACACGCCCCAACGGCATAAGAATTGTAAAAACTCGCGTGCCGCTGGGCACTATAGGCATGATATATGAAGCACGCCCTAACGTTACAGTAGATGCAGCGGCGCTGTGTCTTAAAAGCGGTAATGCGGTCATTTTAAGGGGCGGCAAAGAGGCTTACTATTCAAATAAATGCCTCGTTGACCTTATGCGCACGGCTGTTGAACGCGCAGGCTTTGACCCTAACATAATTCAGCTTGTCGAGAACACCGCGCGCGAAGTCGCCACCATGATGATGAAAGCCAACGGTTATATTGATGTGCTTATTCCCAGAGGCGGCGCAGGGCTTATAAATACTGTTGTGCAAAACGCCACCGTGCCCGTTATAGAGACCGGCAAAGGCAACTGCCATATCTATATCGATGAAAGCGCAGACCTCGATATGGCTGTAGAAGTTACCGACAACGCCAAAACGCAGCGCCCGTCAGTATGCAACGCAATTGAGACCTGCCTTGTGCATAGGGCGGTGGCAGAGCGGTTTCTTCTTATGCTGAAAAAGCGGCTCGATAAGCACGGCGTTGAGATCCGCGGCGACAGAATGACAAAAATGATCCTCGGCAGCGATGTTGTTGACGTTACCGAGGAGGACTATGCCACCGAGTTTGACGATTATATTTTAGCCGTCAGGGTCGTGGACGACTTTGCGCAGGCAATAGAGCATATACAGAAGTATTCAACGGGGCACAGCGAGTGTATAATTACCGAGAGTTTGTATGCCGCAGAAGAATTTCAGCGCAGAATAGATGCCGCCTGCGTGTATGTAAACTGCTCAACAAGGTTTACAGACGGCGAGCAAATGGGGCTCGGCGCAGAGATAGGCATATCCACGCAAAAGCTTCACACCCGTGGGCCTATGGGGCTGAAGGAGCTCACCACCATAAAGTGGCTGATAAACGGCAACGGGCAGATAAGGACATAAAAAAGGATCTTCGCTTCGGCGGAGATTTTTTTGCTGCTTTCGCTGCTAGAGGCAAGAGATCCAGAAGCAAGAGGCAAGATATTGCTGCTTCGACTTTCGCACGTTATTTTAATATTCGCGCTTACGCGCAAGCCTGCGGAGCCGTTCAACGCCCTCCACTGTTAGAAGAATCTTCTGTCAGCTACTTCTCTTTTTGGGCGGATTTTAGGGTGGTTATAAAAATGTCTGATGCACGTACTATCTGTGTTGGTACATAAAACTTTTAAAATACGCGGCGTAAGCCGCACCTTAACTATTAACTATTCGTTATTCAATATTCACTATTCACTAATTCTGCCTCTTGCTTCTAAATATCTTGCCTCTAGTTATCTTGCTTCTGGCTGCTTAATTTCGGTTTGTAATCGCGCATGAACTTTTCAAACTCGTCAATGTCAAACGTCTTTGCGCGGCTGTTGTTGGGCGCGTGGCGCTCTTTTTCTTTTTCTTTATCATAAACATTATCTTTATCTTTATCTTTTTCTTTCTCTTTCTCTTTTTCTTTATCTTTATCTGTAGCTTTTGTAGCTTTTGCAGCTTTTGCAGAAATTTCTTCTTTTGCGTGTTTCGCCTTTGCTGCATCACTGCGCGCTTTGCAGACATTTTCCCACTTTTTGCCGTCGCGCTCGAGAGCACTTTTCATAAACATAAAAGTAAATTTTACGCAATCTTTTAATTTTAGCTCTTCGCCTCGGGAAGCAAAATCAAACAGCGCTTTGAACAGTTTTCCTGCATCTTCGTTGCTTAGCTCGTCCACACATTCCTCCCAATCTTTGTAGATAATGAACGATTTGTTGTCGGTGTGATAATTTTTCTGTGACATATGATCCTCCTGATAGTAAATTTGAAATTTTGAAAATGTTTTTCACTATCAGCGGCTAAACGCCAGATGTTAAACGAAAACGTATAACATTCAAAAAATTTTTTCGGACATTCTCACGTTCTCGCGCCCAAACCAAATCCAGTCAGCCCCGACCATACCTCACCCACACTCTCCCCGCTAATTCCAACCACCCCGTTCGTGTGGCTGGAGGAATATTCTGCCAGCAGCGTGAGTGGGGTGCTGTGGTCGGGGACTAGAGGCAAGATAACGAGAAGCAAGAGGCAAGAAATTGCTCTTTACAAGTTTAGCGTGTAATTTTCAAAATGCTCATCTTGCCTCTTGCCTCTATCTGAACCGCAGGAATGAAAAACTGCCACAAAGCCTTAAAAAGCATTTCTAACCTCTAATTTCTCACTTCTTGCCTCTAATAGCTGAGCGCTTGCCGTATGGGGCTTTTGCCGTGCTGCGGTAGCGTGCGCAAGCGAACGCAGGCGACAAAGGGCTTTCCGCCCGGCGTATGCTTGCATACGCTGTGACCCATGATGACCCTTTTGAAAAAGGGTCGATCGAAAACTTTTCCTTTCTTGACAAGACTTGAAACTTTTGCGCGTTATGGCGGTCAACGTATGCGCTCCAGCGCGCTGCAAAAGCAGCAACATTATTACGAAAAATAAAAGGCAGCGCTCAATGGCTGCCTTAACATAATCTTGCTTCTTGCCTCTAAATCTCTAGCCTCTGACAGCCGTCAGCACCACACCTGCTGCCGCGCCTATTATCGCACCGCACACCGCGTAGTACACCTTGACCGATACCCCCAGCTTTACGCATATCACCATGATGACTGCCGCCGCGAGCATCGAAAACAAAAACAGTCCGCCAAAGCAAAGCGACAGCCTGTTGCGCCTTGCCCACTGCCGCAGCTTGCCGCCATCTTTTTGCTCACTTTTCTTTGTGCGCCGCCTTAAAAGTTTGCCTAAAAAAGCACAGACTGCCGCTGTAAAAACAAACGGCAGTCCTGCATATAAAAGCATTGTTTCCATTATAGAACTCTTACGCCCACAACGCCGTCGATAGCCTTTATAGCTTCAACGTCAACGCTGCCGGCAACGTCAAGCATGGTGTAAGACCAGTCTTTCTTGGACTTGTTCACCATGTTCTCGATGTTCGCGCCCTTTTCTGCAACAGTTCCTGTTATCTGCGTGAGCAGCGCGGGAATGTTCTTGTGCAGCACGCATACAAGGTGATCGCCCGTCTTTGCAAGCTCTGCGTTCGGGAAGTTTACAGAATTCTTTATAGTGCCCTTCTCGATGTAGTCAATAAGCTCGTGAGCCGCCATAACAGCGCAGTTGTCCTCCGATTCGGGTGTAGAAGCGCCCAGGTGCGGCAGAACAATAACGCCGTCAACGCCGAGAACAACATCGTCTGCAAAGTCTGTAACATACTTAGCTACCTTGCCGTCTGCAATAGCCTTTACTACCGCTTCGCTGTTTACAAGTTCGCCTCTTGCAAGGTTTATTATGCGCACGCCGTCTTTCATCGCAGCTATCTGTGCTTCGTCTATCATGTTCTTGCCCTCGGGGGTGTAAGGAACGTGCAGCGTGATGTAATCGCTGTTTTTGTAGATGTCGTTTATATCCGCAACTACCTTTACCTGCGGTTTCAGATTAAGTGCCGCATTTACCGAAAGATACGGGTCGTAGCCTATAACGTCCATGCCGAGCGAGATAGCCGCGTTTGCTATCTTTCCGCCTATCGCGCCCAGACCTATAACGCCGAGCGTTTTGCCCATTATCTCGGGGCCTGCATACTTAGCCTTGCCGCCTTCAACAGTCTTGGGAGCATCGGGTGTGCCTTTGAGCGAAGCAGCCCACGCGGCGGCCTCCGTTATCTTTCTTGAAGAAAGCAGCAGAGCGCATATAGCAAGCTCTTTAACAGCGTTTGAGTTAGCGCCGGGGGTGTTGAATACAACTATGCCCTCCTGCGCGCATCTGTCAACGGGAATGTTGTTTACGCCTGCGCCTGCCCTTGCAATAGCGAGCAGCTCGCTGCCAAACTCCATCTCGTGCATTTTTGCCGAGCGCACCATTATAGCGGTAGGGTTCTCTATAGAATCCCCTACAGCGTAAGCAGCCCTGTCAAAAATATCTGTGCCGCAAGCGGCTATTTTGTTAAGAGTAAGAATATTGTACATTTATATGACCTCTTTCATGTCTGACACTGCACAGCATCAGGAAATAACACGTACTATTATAATGCCCAGTACAGCGAGAATGCCGCACACGGCGGCTATCTTCCCTCTGATACTGTTTCGCCTTTTTATTCGTTCTTTAGTTTCTTCGCTTAGCTGAAAACTCATGAATTTTCTGCCTCGAACTTCTTCATGAATTCAACGAGCTTCTCAACGCCCTCGATAGGCATAGCGTTGTATATGGAAGCTCTCATGCCGCCAACAGTCCTGTGACCTTTAAGACTCTCAAAACCTGCCGCCTTAGCCTC
>CANRPG010000072.1 GCA_947632425.1 uncultured Clostridia bacterium
CAAGACCACGGAGCTGAAACAGGGCGACATATGCGCATTCAACATGGGCGGTCGTATCTTGTGTAAGCGCGTTATAGGCGTTGGCGGCGACGAGATCAACATCGACAAAGACGGCACGGTCTATGTCAATGGCGCTGAGCTTGACGAGCCGTACCTTAAAGCAAAAAGCATCGGCGAGTGCGATATTGAGTTCCCTGTCACAGTGCCGGAAGGAAGCTATTTTGTTCTGGGTGATAACAGGCGGACTTCGATAGATTCGCGCAATAGTGTTATAGGTATGGTAAGCAGCGAACAGGTGGTAGGCAAACTGCTGATCTGCATATTACCCTTGCCAAGTTTTGGAACTATAGACTGATACAAAGTGGAACATTAAGTTTTGCACCTCGCCCGAGCACATAGAACGTATGTTTCGGGGGGGGTACATTACATTTATTAATGTAAATTTATTTGCATGAAAGGAATGATTTTGTACATGAAAAACTTATTGAAGAAAGTGCTGAGCGTCGCAGCAGCTACAGCGTTGCTTATGACTTCGGTAATATCGGCGTCAGCGGTGGATCATAACCACCATAAGGGTCAGAATACTCTTGAAGGTCCGACAGATGATGGATATATAATTACGCTGACTAAACCTGATGGTTATCATGTTGCTGATACTGATGCAGAATTTGGTGCATACCAGATCTTTACCGGTACCGTTAATAAAACTACTTCAAGTTATACTAATCCCGGAAATGATAATACAGCAATACCACTCACTGATATTAAATGGGGTAATGCTTTTGGCGATGTAAATTCGTCAGGCTGGAAAGAAAATATAGTTAAATTTGTATATGCTCTTGCTACGCCCCCTACAACAGGCGATTATGCTTCTGCTTTTACGGATTTCCACGGATTTGACGGAAATAATACCGATACAGGTTTAAAGTATGAAAAATTTTCAGGTGCTACAGAGAATACGCTTGCAGATAGATTCTATACTGGCTCACCCCATAGTCTTGATAATGTCAATTTTGATAAGCTTGCTGTAGAAGTTGCCGATGTAATAGCAGCTCACCCGGATCGTGAATGGCTTCAGGCTTTTACTGATATTCTTGGTGGTTATGGCGAAGATTATAAAGAAGGCAATTTTATTACTCAGTGCTATGATAAAAACGGCAAATGGGTTGACAATAATTCAGATGATGTAACTGATGTTTATCAGATGAAAGTTCCTGCTGGTTATTATATGGTATTGGATATGACAGGAATTGATAATGCTTCTGATTTCGGCGAATCATATTCTGCCCGTATGATTTTTGTAGCAGATAATATCACTCAGGTGCTTAAGGAAGATGAACCTACACTTGACAAGAAAATTGTTGGTGCTGATGGAGACAGTGTTACTACTGTTGCAGGCGTTGGAGATGATGTAGAATTCAAACTCACAGGTACTTTGCCCAGCAACTATGACTACTATACTCTTGGTTATCAATATACTTTCACTGATATTTTGAGCGCAGGTTTGACCCTTAATGAAATTAGTGCGGATACATATGTAAATGTACAAGTTAAAGGCGTTTGGAATGACAAGACTAAGATTTGGGATGAGGATACTCTTTATGATATCGATGTAGAAGACGTTAAAACTGATGGTACACATACTCATGATGTTTCTTATGCCTATGATGATAATTACGATGCAGCGACAAGAACATTAACAATAAAATTCCCTTGTCTTAAAGAAATTTTGATTGATGATACATATACTCTTGGTTATAATCCTAGTGGAACAACTTATAAATCCTCTCAGATATATGTTACATACACTGCTAAAGTCAATGAAAATGCAGTAGTAAATCATGCTGATGTAGATAATGATAACACAAAGATTACTAATTTAAACGGTAATAAAAATACAGCACAGCTTGAATATTCCGATAACCCGCAAAGTTATACAGATAAGGACGAAACTACTAAGGAAGAAGCTACTGTTTATGTTTTTGGCTTAAATATTGATAAAGTTGATGCTGCTAAGTTTATTGATACAAATAGTACAGAGGCAGCTGGTCTTGCTGATGCTAAATTTGCATTAGTAAAACCTAGTAAAGACCCTACTACAGCTTCTACAACTTGGTTTATAGCAAAATTTAAATTTGTAGAAGCACCTACGACGCCAGAAAATTTACCTGCTTCCTTTAAGTCTGGATATTATACTATAAACAGCTGGGAGAGGATAACAGGCGCAGAAGGTGAGACATTTGATCCCACATGGATTGAAACAGGGTATTCGTCTTATAAAGGTAACACGGATTCAGATGGAACGTTCTACAATATAACTTCTTTAGAAAAAGGAGCTTTGAATATTTCAGGTCTTGATGTTGGTGTAACATATACAATAGTTGAAACTGAAACACCTAATGATGATCTTTATGCTAAGATTGTACCTTTTACCGTTACATTAACAGCTGATAAAACTGGTACAGAATATAATGGTAAATTAGATAGTGCAACAGTTGATCATACTGTAGATGACGGAAAATCATTCAGTATAAATCAATTTACTCAGCTTATTGAACCGAAAGATGGTGTGGTTGATGCAGACGTAAGCGCCAAAATTATCGTTGCAAACTTCCTTTATGAAAACTTACCTTCGACCGGTGGCATAGGTGTGTACATTTACTACATAGCAGGCGGCTGCGTTGTTGCCCTTGCACTGGTTCTGTTCGCACTTTCCAAAAAGAAGAAGACCACTAAATAATAACGCTTTTGCGTAAACCTATCATGCCGGGGCTTTGTGCTCCGGCAGTAAGGAGAGTCCTATATATGAAACAGCGTATAATTTCAATTCTGGCAGTTATTACGCTGATAGTAGGGCTGTCCCTGCTGCTTTATCCAACTATAAGCAACTATTTCAACAGCACAAAACAACGCCGTGCGATTTATAATTATGTTGCCACCGTTGAAACTATCTCGGAGGAGGATTACTCCGATATCCTCGAAAAGGCAGAGCGCTATAACGCCGCACTTGCCGTTTCTCCTCCAAAACTTATGGAACTGACCGACAGCCAGCTCGCCGAGTATAATTCCATTCTTGACGTTACCGGCACGGGCATTATCGGTTACATAAGTGTTCCCACCGCTGATATATCGCTCCCCGTTTACCATGGCACCAGCGAGGCGGTCTTGCAGGTGGGCGCAGGGCATATCGAGGGTTCGTCTTTCCCCATCGCCGGCGAGAGCGTTCACGCGCTTATCTCGGGGCACAGGGGGCTGCCGTCGGCTATGCTGTTTACCAACCTTGATATGCTTGAGGTCGGCGACACATTTACCATGCACGTGCTCGATGAGGCGTACACCTACCGGATATACAACATCGAAACGGTGCTGCCTTCCGACCTGTATTCGCTTACTATCCAGCAGGGAAAAGACCTTTGCACGCTTATTACCTGCACACCGTATGGCATAAATTCCCACAGGCTTCTTATCCACGGTGAACGTATTTTCATTCCCGAAATTGAAGAAAAACTTGCCATACAGTCGGGCGCTATGTTCATTGACTGCTGGAAAGTTGTTCTTATACTTGAAATTCCCGTACTTATTCTTTCGGTGGTCGTATTCACGCGCCGCACGAAAAAAATGAGGTGATCTTAGTGCTTCGTCGTATTTCTATACTTATTTCGGCTATACTTACTGCGTTTTTCTGCTTCGGCAGCGGCTTTACAGCCTTCGCAGATGAGCAGAACTATTCACTTACCGCAGAATTTATCACAGATGAGGCAGGCGCTATAGAGGGTTCTCAGTTTGAGCTTTATTATGCTCTTGAACCTGACGGCACGCTTTTTGGCGATTTTGCAGAGTTGCCGGTTGAAGTCGGCGACCTTACCAGCAGTGAGAATGTCAACACTTTGGCTTCTACACTTGCTTCTTATGTTGAGACAGGTTTTACAGAAAATATAGATGAGGTCGGCTCAAATGCCCTCGGCGAGGCTAAGTTTGAAGACCTCGATGCAGGTATTTATCTTGTGGTGGGTTCTTCCGTTGCGGTGGGCGGCATTTTGTATACGCCCAAGCCTGCTCTTATAAGAATACCCGGTCACGATATGGAGGGCGCGCTTGTAAAAGATGTTGTAGCTAAAGTAAAGTACGACAGACTTGAATTGCCGCCTGAGCCTGTTTCACGCACTGTCAAAAAAGTTTGGGACGATGGAGATTCTGCTGACCGCCCCGAAAGCGTTACTGTGCAGCTTCTCAAAGACGGCAAAAAGTACGATGAGCAGGTGCTTTCCGATGCCAACAAATGGTCGTACACGTGGGAAGAGCTTGACCCTGCCGCCGATTGGTCTGTTGTTGAAGTAAACGTCCCCGAAGGTTATACTGTTTCTGTTTCTCTTGAAGATACTGAGTTTACCATTACAAATAAGAGCGATAATTCAACTTCCGGTGATAATTCCAACACTGATAAGCCGCTGCCGCCTTCTGATACCGGTAACGGTGGTGGACATACCGATAATAATACTCCATTTTTGCCGCAGACAGGTCAGCTTTGGTGGCCTGTGCCGATACTGCTGGCTTCGGGTTGCGTGCTTTTGCTCATAGGTATAATCTCATGTCGCTTGAGTGATGATAATGTCGCCGATTAAACGCAGAATTTTTATAATTTCAGGTATTGTACTTATTGCCGCCGGCTGTGTGCTGACGGCATATAATATCAGTGAGGATTACAAGGCTTCTTCTGCCGCGGCTGATGTTCTGAGCAAGATCGACGAGCAAAGGAAAGAACTTTCTTCGGCACAAAAAGTTGATTCTTCGGTTGATAGTATAGAGGACAGCGAAAACAGCAATGATTCGTGGGAAAGCGAGCCTGACGAAAGTAAGATAGACCCAAATACTCCTATGCCGACAGTTGAAGTTGACGGATATCAGTATATAGGCACTTTGGTATTGCCGCCGCTGGAAATTGAGCTCCCCGTTGCGGATAACTGGGATTATACCCGAATGAGGATCTCTCCGTGCAGATATTCGGGTTCGTTTTACAGTGATGATCTTGTTATCTGCGCGCACAATTACAGTTCGCATTTTCGCGATATAGGCAGTATGCAGGTCGGCGATGATGTCATTTTTATAGACGCTTTGGGCAATGAGATCCATTATAAAGTAAGGCTGGTCGAAACGCTTGGCGCGACTGCGGTGGAAGAAATGACTTCTTCTGACTGGGATCTTAGTTTGTTTACCTGCAATTATTCGGGTATGGCGCGCGTAACAGTAAGATGTGAAAGAGTCGATGAATAGTCGGCTCTTTTTTATTTGTCACGAATAATAGCCGAAAATAATACAATACTATAAATAATATTTTTTGGAGGTATTGTTATGTTTGGACTTACACCGTTTGAAAGAAATGATTTTTGGGATCCCTTCCGCGACTTTGAAAACGACTTTTTCAGAGGCTTCAGGGGTACACACAATTGCAGAACTGACATCAGAGACGATGGCAACAGCTATCTGCTGGAGTGTGAAATGCCCGGCTTTGACAAAAACGACATAAAGATAGACGTGAACGGAAACACCCTTACCCTGTGCGCTCAGAGAAACTGCGAGAATGACGAGAAGAACGACAAAGGCGAGTATATCAGGCGTGAGAGAAGCTGCAGCTCATATTGCAGAAGCTTCGATATATCAAATGTTGACGAAAGCGCGATAGATGCCGAGTATACCAACGGCGTGCTTAAACTTACACTGCCGAAAAAGTCTAAGGAGCAGGAGATAAAACGCATAGAAGTCAAGTAAGCATAAAGGGCACATTATGTGTCCTTTTTTGTGCTTGCAGTTTTTGTGCGATTGTGCTACAATAGTATTAACATAAAATTCTTATGAGGTGATATTATGTGTACGGCAGCAACGTATAAAACAAATGATTTTTATTTTGGCAGAACGCTTGACTATGAGTGCTCCTACGGCGAGGAAGTTACTGTAGTTCCGCGCAATTTTCCGTTTCAGCTTCGTCATCTTCCTGCAATGAACAGCCACTATGCTATTATCGGTATGGCGCATATCGCCGGCGGCTATCCGCTTTTTTATGACGGCATAAATGAAAAGGGTCTTGGCATGGCAGGGCTTAATTTCGTCGGTAATGCAGTGTACAGAGATGTTACAGACGGCAAAGATAACCTTGCGCAGTTTGAATTTTTGCCGTATATCCTCGGTAAATGCGCTACCGTTCAAGAGGCAAGAAAGCTGCTGGAGAACATCAGCATAACGAACGAAAGCTTCAGCGAACATTACCCTGCATCGCAGCTGCATTGGATAATCGCAGATGAAAACGAGGCTATTACGGTAGAGAGCGTGAGGGACGGCTTTTTCGTTTATGATAACCCGACAGGCACGCTTACGAATAATCCGCCGTTTGACGAGCAGCTGTTCAATCTCAATAATTACATGGGGCTTTCGGCAAAATCGCCCGAAAACAGATTTTCAGACAAGCTTGATCTGAATCTTTACAGCCGCGGTATGGGCGCTTTGGGTCTGCCGGGCGATTTATCGTCAATGTCAAGATTTGTAAGAGTTTCGTTTGTAAAGATGAACTCACTTTCCGAAAGCGATGAAATTTCGAGTGTAAGTCAGTTTTTCCATATTCTTAACAGCGTTGACCAGCAAAGGGGTTGCTGTGAGCTTAAAGAGGGCGAGTATGAGATAACCATATACACCTCATGCTGCAATGCAAGCAAGGGCATTTATTACTATACTTCATACGACAATCATCAGATCTCGGCGGTTGATATGAACAAGGAAGACCTTGACGGCAGCAGCGTGGTTTCCTACAAGCTTGTGATGAAAGAGCAGATAAATTATCAGAACTGAGCGAGGTATTTATGACCGTAAGACTTGAAAAAGCGGACAAGACATCTGGAGACTATATAAAAATAAAGCAGCTTTACGAGAGCGCGTTCCCGTCAAACGAGCGCGCCCCGTTCAGAATGCTTGAAAAGCGTGCAGGCAGACAAAATGTCGATTTTCTTGCGATTTATGATAGAGAAAGCGTTGTCGGGCTTTTCTATGTGGTAACGCGCAGTGACTTGGCGTACATATTTTATTTTGCTATAATGCCAGAGCTTCGGGGTCAGGGCTACGGCAGCGCGGCTTTACAGGCTTTGAAAGAGCATTACAAGGGCATGAGGATATTCCTCGCCGCTGAAAGAGCAGATGTTGAGTGTGATAATCTTGAGCAGCGTGTTAAGCGCAGGCAGTTTTATTTCAAAAACGGCTTTGTAGATATGCACCACCATATCCGTGAAGCATCGGTGGTGTTTGATATGCTTGGAACAGGCACGCCGCCGACAAATGAGGAGTACCAGAGCCTTATAGCAGGCTATATGGGCAAACTTCGTACAAAACTTTACAAAATGGCGGTCATTGACTGACGGGGAGGATTATATGACAAACAACGAAATAATGGCGCTTATCAATAGATCTTTATTTGCGACTATGGGATATACAGACGAAGACGGCAGGCAGAACGTTCGCAGGGTGTTTTGCGTGTGGCACAAGGGCTTGGGCAGACATCTGATATCAACGAATACGAGCTCCGCCCACGTGCAAAGCCTTATGAAAAACGGTAATGCTTGTCTGTATTTTGCAGATGACGATGCATTTGAGGGGCTGTGCCTTTACGGAAAATTCGCCGTTCATTTTGAAAGAGAGTACAAACAGCTGCTCTGGAATGACGGCGACGAAAAATATTACCCCAAAGGCGTTGACGATGAGGATTACTGTATTCTTGAATTTATTGCAGACAGCGGTCGTTTTTACCGTTATGACGGAAAGGGCGATCTATCTGCGGCTGAAATACAGGCGTTTGACAGCGGCAGGGAATTTGAGAACGGGTATTCTAAAACTACAGTATAATAAAAAGCTCCGATGAAACAAAACGTTCCTCGGAGCTTTTGTATTAAAAGTGGCTCTCTATTCGCTTTTCGCATTGCGGCGTGGAATATATCCAGTCGTTTATGTGACCATCGGTCAGGTAATAGTTGAAACTCTTGTCGGCAGGGGAGTCGAAAACATCTACTATTATCAGCTTGACTTTCATCTTTTCGGGTATTATCGCTTTTATGTATACGCTTGCCGACTGCCCCTCGCTCACGCCGTCAAAAGGCTCGGCAAGCCCTGCAAGATTTGGCGTAAGCTCTATAAAAACGCCGTAATCTTCAATAGAACGCACTATTCCGCCTACCGTTTCCCCTTGGTTGAAAAGCGAGGCGTTTTGCTCCCACGTTCCCAGAAGCTCTTTGTGGGTAAGCTGTATCCTGCCGTCCTCCTTGCCCTTTACTACAGCAAGTATCTCGTCGCCGTTTGTAAAGCGGTCTGACGGGTGAGATATTCGCGATACCGATATTGCATCAATAGGTATAAGAGAAGATATTCCGCAGCCTATGTCAACAAAGCAGCCAAACTGCTCTAAGTGCGTTATCCGCGCGGAAATAATGTCGCCCGGGGTGAGCTTTGAGATGTACTGCTCCATACATTCTTCCTGTGCCAGACGGCGAGAGAGTATATAGCGGTAACCGCCGCCGTCCTGCTGTATATCAATGACCTTGAAGCATACAGGCTTGTTTA
>CANRPG010000073.1 GCA_947632425.1 uncultured Clostridia bacterium
CGCGCCGACAGGCTCATAGTGCTTGATAAGGGCAGGCTTGCGGAGTTTGGCACTCACGAGGAGCTTATGCGGCAAAAGGGCGTGTACTATCGCTTAGTAATGGCGCAGCGGCAGACCACCAAAATGCGCAGCGCATAACTACATAAAAACAAACGACGGACACAAGATCCGTCGTTTTTGTTATACCCTATTCTTCTTTCAATACTTCTTTCGGCTCGTTTGAACCTATGACAGCCAGCGGCATTATCATTGAAAGCGCGAGGTAAAGAATTATCACTCCTGCGCATACGGCGATATGCCACCAACCGAACGAAATTACTGTTTCTTTAAAGAATGTGAGTTTGCCGACTATCAGCACCGCAGCCGCCAGTATGCTTGCTATGCCACAGGTAATTGCAGAGTTTTTCAGGCTTCGCAAAGCACAGGTTCTCCACCTTGCACCACATATATAGAATATCGCATAGTTTCGCAGCTGGCGTTTGGTGTATATTGCGCTTATCGATACCGTTGAAATGATAGTAAGTATGAAAATACAAACCGCTATCGGGAAAAGCGTGTACATCTGCTCAAAAATGACCTGCATACTGTTTTCATGTATTACAGAAAGTTCGCTGACATTTACGCCGAGTTTGTTTATAAGGTCGTCTTTCAGCTGCTTATACTCCTCGTCGCTGTCGTTGTCGCAGAAGATAAAACCGAACGCCGGCATAACGGGGCTGTAATTAGTTTTCAGGCAGGCGTAAAGGTCGGCATATCTGAACAAGATCAGATCTTGATCTTCGTAATCTTTGCTGTACACATAATACAGCAAAGTGTAGTCTTCAACGCCTGCATTCTCGTGCATTAAGCCTGCAATATCCGCCTTGTCTTCCAGCACGCCCACTATCTCATATTTTTCATGAACAGTGCCCGACGGCTGACCGTTTTCATCAAAGCCCATTGTATCATTTTCAAACACATCGCCGACCTTGTATTTGCCGTCGCTAGACAATACTACCACAGGAATAACGCCGTCTTTTTCGTATGTCAGGTCGGTATCACTTAGCCACACACCGTCGGCAACAGGCGGTGCGTATGCATCTATATATTCATCGGAATAACCTATGCCGTCTAACATATTTCCGTCGCCGAAACAATCGCCGCCTGCCTTTCTGTTCACAACAAATTCTCTGTCGCCGACTACATTTTCAAGGTCTTCTATGAACAGATCAAGTTTGCTCGGCGAGTTTAGCATATAACCCTTTCGCTCTATCATATCGCCGAATGCGCTGTACTTTTCGTATTTTGCTAAAACGGCAGATGTTATCAGCACAAGTATCGCTAAGACCGCAGCTATCTGAAGTACTTCAAACAGCTTCATTACGCCAAGTTTGCCGGTAGACTTCGGCGCGCTTTTCAGAGCCACAAGGCTGTGCTTTTTGACTGTCGCGGTTATCATTATCAGCATAACCAGCATTGAAGCAACAATATATATGCCGAAAATAGCCGCGTACATCTTAAAGCTGTAGCACTGTGCCATGTATGGGAAGATACCCGAAAACCGCGGCATTATCAGTTTGTGATAGATAAGCTCGGTAAGGGCGAAAAGCGGTATGTTTATAACCAGACATTCCAGCAGATACGAAAGAACAGCCCTGCCCTTAGTGCAGCCGCAAATTCTGAAAATAGCAAGCTGCGAGGTGCGTTTTTCAAGAATGTATCTGTAAAGTATCGCCATGTTTATAGCCGCAAGGATCGCTATTGCCACCGAAATGAGCATTACCGTGCGGTAGTATTGCAGCTCTTTCACATCGGTGAATTTTATAGGTTCAAGATAAAGCTTGCCGCCGAACGACTGCTCCAGACAGCGCTGCACATCTTCATATTGAGCCCGCGTTATGTTGTTTTTGAAAGATACTCCAAAATAAGCTCGTATATTACCGTCTGGCTCACGATGCACCCCGACCGTTTTAACATCTTCCGGAAAAGCGGTATACGGTATATAAAGAGAATAGTCCTGATTATTTTCACCGTGCTGCCGCAGGGTATAATATTCATCTTCTATCTTTATCTGCTTGATATCTTCTGTCAGGTCTCTTGAGCCTACAGTATATCTGTAGTAACTCTCACCGCATAAATGTTGCAAATTATAGTACCCCATGCCTACAGATGCTATCTTATTGCCGCTTTCAATATCTTCATCTGAAAAATACTCTCTATCTTCTTGAAACGGCACTAACTTATCACCGATCATAGAAAACCTGTATGAAACAGCTTTATATGCAGGCTCCAGATCATCGCTGTAAAGCTCTTGTCCCTTTTGCGTAGACCACAGTGGTGTCTGAAGAAAATAAAGACCGCCTACAAATTCAACTGCTCCTTTTGTTTCATCAGACAGCGACAAAGCAAAATTCTGTATCTCCTCAGGAGTTATCTCGACCACGTTGAATTCGTAATCGCCGTCATGGTAAAGCACGGTGTTTTCTTCATCTACATATGCAGAAAGACTATTGATCTCTTCTTCTTTACCCATTGCCAGCGTTGTCTGATAATTGCGGTAAAGTCCGTATGAAAAACATATTACGAGGCATGAAACCACAATGTTTAGCACCAAAAGCAGCGATAAAAGCTTTTGCCCCGTGAACATTTTCTTTACATTTTTAAGTATAGTTGTAAACATTTTATCACCCTTTGTGCATATCACGAGCGTGCAGGTACAGCTCTCTATATACAATTATAGCAATAAAATTTGAATAGTCAACGGTTTTTCCTATATTGCCACAATTTTCAGCAAATTGCACTAGCATGGCATAATGCAGTTGTATAATGTGCAGTTATTGCTTTTTATTGTAAAACTGCGGTATAAATCCCTCGTCCGATGCCGCCTTGCCCTGAATGTACCACTTAAAACCGTATTTTTCAGCCTCGTCAAGCACCTTGTCGTATTCATATGTCGTCAGCCGCCTGTTTATCTCGGGGTGTTCGCAGCTTTTGTAAACGGGCACATACTGCCGCATTATCGAAAGAATAAGCTCGTCGGGCGCGTATTTTTCACCGAGATACCTCATTATTTCAATGCTGTCGTCCTTGTGTGAGGGCAGTACCAGATGCCGCACTATAACGCCCTTTTTCAGCGTGCCGCCGTCAAATATCGGCTTGCCTGCCTGCTTTATCATAATATCTACAGCGCGCGAAGCCACTTCAAAATAATCTTTCGTAGAGGAATATTTTTGCGCCAGCTTCGGCGAAAAATATTTTATGTCGGGCAGATAAATGTCAATATATCCATAAAGCTTCTCAAGCGTTTGTGGGCTTTCATACCCCGAAGAATTGTATACCGTAGGTATTTTCAGCGCGCCTTTCACAAGCTCCAAAGCCTCTATCACAGACGGCACAAAATGCGCCGCCGAAATAAACGATATGTTGCACGCACCCTGCTCTTGCAAATTCAGCATTTCCTCAGCCAGCTGACGGGGCGTTATTTCATACCCCTTGCCGCACTGCGAAATTTCAAAGTTCTGGCAGTAGCAGCACCGCAGAGAGCACCCCGAAAAAAATATCGCACCGCTGCCGCTGCCCGTGCAAATGGCAGGTTCTTCCCACCTGTGCAGGGCGCACCTCGCGATGCGCATTTTGTCATATTCGCCGCATAAGCCCAAATTTTCGCGCCTGTCAACGCCGCAATTTCTCGGACAAAGGCGGCAATGTTGGTATTCATTCACGTTCTTTCACCTCGCAGCCGCAATTTACCGGCGCACACACTTCGCAAAACGGGTACAGCAATTTAAGCGTTTCAGCGCACTTTTCCGCTCGCTCGCCGCTTTCAAATATCCCAAAAACAGCCGAGCCGCTGCCCGTCATAAGAGCGCCGCAAGCGCCAAATTTCATCAGATCTTCTTTTGCCTTTTTAATTTCGGGTAGATCGGCGGCGTATTCCAAAGCGTTGAAAAGTAAGCTTCCAATGCCGCCGAGGTCTCCACGCTCAAATGCGCTTATCATGCCGATAAAGTCGCCTTTTTTAGGTGAGGTTATGCTGTCGAACCTAGCGAAAGCCCACGGCGTACTTACCGAAACAGACGGCTTCACAACCACTATTGCGCACTCAGGCATTTTCGGCAGAGCCGTCATCTTTTCGCCTATACCCTCGCATATCTTCGTGCCGCCAAGTGCGCAAAAAGGCACGTCCGCGCCCAGCGAACACGCCATTTTCAGCAGCTTTTCGCGCGGCGTATCCAAACCAAAAAGTAAATCAGTACCGATAAGAGCCGCCGCACAGTCAGCGCTGCCGCCTGCCATGCCTGCCATTGAGGGTATGTGCTTTTCAAGGGTTATCTTCACGCCGCCCTTTGTGCCGCTATCTTCCAGCAAAAGGCGCGCAGCCCTCACCGCCAGATTGCTCTCATCAGTTGGCGCGCCGCCGCCGCACTGAAAAGTTATGCCGCTTTCAGCCTGTTCCAGCTTTATAACGTCGTGAATGCTGACCGACTGCATTATCATGCGCAGCTCGTGGTAGCCGTCCGTACGTTTTTCCAGAACATCGAGAGCTAAATTTATCTTCGCGTTTGCAAACAGAGTTACAGACCTCATTTGCCCTCACGTTCCTTTTTCAGGTCGTCCAGAAATTCGCCTATCAGTTTAACAGCCTGCTTTAAGTTTCTCAAAGAATACGCGTATGATACCCTTATAAAGCCCTCGCCGCATTCGCCGAAAGCATCGCCCGGCACAACAGCGACTCTCTTTTCGTATACAAGCCTTTCGCAAAATTCCTTGCTTGTCAGCCCCGTTGACTTTATGCTCGGGAACACGTAAAACGCGCCCTCGGGCTCAAAGCAGGGCAGCCCTATAGAATTGAACGCCGACACCAAGTATCTTCGCCTTATGTTGTATTCGTCCACCATTTTCTGAACGTCCGCGTCGCATTCTTCCAAAGCTGTAACAGCCGCATACTGGCTAACCGTCGGCGATGACATTATAGCATACTGATGTATTTTCAGAATGTGCTGCAAAATAGGCTGCGGCCCTGCCAGAAAACCAAGCCGCCAGCCCGTCATGGCATAGCCCTTTGAAAAGCCGTTTATCAGTATAGTGCGCTCTTTCATGCCGTCAAGAGAAGCAATAGAGCAGTGGTCTTTTCCGTATGTAAGCGCAGAATATATCTCGTCAGAAACAACAATTATGTTAGTATCTCTCAGCACCTCGGCTATCGGCTCTAAGTCCTCGCGAGTCATTATCGCGCCCGTGGGGTTGTTGGGGTAGGGGAGTATAAGCATTTTAGTGCGCGGAGTTATCTTTTCTTTAAGCTCCGCAGCCGTCAGCTTGAAGTTGTTTTCAAGCTTTGTTTCTATCGTTACCGCCGTGCCGTTTGCCAGCTGTACCATAGGCGCATAGCAAACAAAGCAGGGCTCAACGATAAGCACCTCGTCGCCCTCGCCGATGCACGCCCTTATAGCCAGGTCTATCGCCTCCGAGCCGCCGACTGTTACAATTATCTCATCTTTCGGCTCGTATTTAACGCCGACCGTTCTGTCAAGGTATCTGCTTATAGAGCGGCGCAGGTCTAAAAGCCCCGAGTTTGCCGTGTATGAAGTCTTTATCTTTTCAAGTACCGTAATAGCTTTCTGGCGTATCTTCCAAGGCGTGAAGAAATCGGGCTCGCCCACGCCAAGGTTCAAAACGCCGTCCATCTGCTGGGCAATATCAAAAAACTTTCTGATGCCCGAGGGCTTTATGGAACGTGCCTTTTCGGTAACTATCTTATCATAATCTATCATGGGGGAAAGCCTCTTTCGTCATATTTTACGGGGATACAAATCCTCTTTCGTCGTTTTCTTCGTCGCACAGAAGTATGCCGTTTTCTTTGTAGTTTTTCAGCTCAAAGTGCGTCGCGGTAGAAATAACGCCGTCTATCGTCGAAAGATGCCTTGCCACAAAGTCTGAGATAACACGCAGGTTTTCGCCTATTATCGTAATGCCAAGGTCATATGCCCCCGACATCAGCGTTACCGACTTTACCGCATCATACTGCGCTATGAATTTCGCAATATCGTCAAAGCCGCTTTCAGCCATAGGCGTAACTTTCAGTTCGATGTACGCCGTAACTAAGTTCGGGTTTTCCACCGCCCTGTCAATAAGCGTGGTGTATCCCTTTATAACGCCGCTTTTTTCAAGCTGTTCTATCTCGTCTGCGACTTCCTGCTCGCTTTTTCCCAGAAGTACGGCAAGTTCGGCATTCGTAAGCCGCGAATTTTTTGCCAGAAGTTCAAGCAACTGTGTCATTTTATTACCCCTCTTCTAAAGTATATTAAGACAATATAATTATACATATTTCCTCGCCCTTTGTCAATATGAAAAAAGTATATATAAAAAAGAAAGAGGTTTCAGGCCTCTTTCTTTGTATACGTCTCACCGTTGTATTCAATTTTTTCTATGATCGAGGGCGCGTATACCTCCACGCCGAAATTCGCCGCATTGTGCTTTTCCTTTACGCCCGAGTACTGATACAGCGTGAACGCCTCGCCGTTTTCGGCAGCCGCAAAAGGCATGTCGGCAGGCGCGTAAAATGCGTACCGCGAAAGATATACGCTCTCTCCGCCTTCCGATACAAATTCGCACATATCAACGTTTCTGCCAAGAGACGTGCTCAAAGTAAGCTCGCCGCTGCCTGGCAGTTTTATCTTCAATGAAGCCGCGCTTATATTGCCAAGCTCTTCAAGGCTTACGCAAATGCTTACCGCCCTCGCATAATGGTCGCTGTAATAAATACTTCCGCTCACTCGCTTGTGCAGGTCTGCCTCTATGGAATCGCCGTAGTATGTGCATATCTCTGTCTGCACCGAAAAATCATTATCCTTTATGTTCTCATTCGCCTCGTCGGTCAGCGGCGTGATCACCATAAAAATGTTTGCGGCAACTCCGTCGCACAGCACCGCCTGAACATCTACAGAGTACATATTATTTGAAAGCTCGGTCTTGCCTATGCGTTCTTCGCTGAAACTTGTCTGAATATCATCTATTGCCTGCTGCGAGTAGAAGTTTCCTGCCAGAGCATCTATAGTGTAAGTCGTAGAGTACTCATCCGACGTCGAGCTTCCTATAATGTCTACAAGAAGCGCGCTTTCGTCGGGGAAAGCCACAGGCAGGTTGCTGCCGTCTGCCGCAATAACGTTGAATTCATTGCCGCTTTCATCGCGGAAGGTGAGCAGCGCGTTTGTGTAAATAAGGCTCAGCTGCGCAGACTTCTCAAGAGCAAAATCGTCTCTCTGCGAAATAACATTAGCAAACGTCAGCCGCTTTCCGTCATCTGCGGTAAGATCTCTCTTAGGCACGGTAATATCGTTTTGCTCATAGCATTCCAGCGGTTCGCCCGTAAGCATAGTTATGTGCTGAAGTTCTCTGTATTTTGCAGAAGTAATTTCGGTAAGGCTCTTTATGCCGCCGTTGTAGATCTCGTTTGTAAAGGAAATTTCCATAGCCTCGTCAATAACAGCATCTACGCAGTGAAAACGCAGCGGCTTTGAAAAGCTTACTATCACAGTATCATTTGCGGCGCTTATGCCGTCAATGTCAACAAGCAGACCGTCTATAGTCAGCTCTGCGCCCGACTCCCACGGCAGATCGAGCTTGACTGTCAATTCTCCCATAGTGTAGCCGCCGACAGAGGCGTTGCCCCAGCCGCTGTTGGATATCATGTAAGCCCTTATGCCCTCGCTGCCCGAAACGCCCTCGATGCTTATTGTGGGCACCGATGATATGCCGTTGTAAGCATACGGCAGCGATATCGTTACCGACGAATTGTTTTCGCTGATGTACATATCGCAGTATATATAGTCGGAAGCAAATTCTATCTGCGAAGTAACTATCTCGCTTGCGGCAGAGTCCAGCGCAGGATCTATCACCATGTCGTCCTTGCCTGCAATGTATATGCCGCCTGCCACCATGAGCGTCAGCATCGCCATTGCGGTAAGAGCCGCCATAACAGGCCCGCCGCCAAGCTTCGGACGAGCATCATTCAGCCCCAGCCTGTTCTCAACATTTTGAGTAATGCGCTTTTTGTCCTCCCGTGTGAGCTTTTCAGCTTTCATAGGCATAACGTTTTTGCTCTTTTTGAATAACTTAAACGATCTCATCACTGTAACCCCTTTCCGATAAATATCCCTTTATCGACTCCCGTGCCCTGTGCAGAGAAGTTCTCGCATCAGAAGCGCCTATCTTCATTTTGTCTGATATCTCGCCCAGTGTCTCGCCGTAGAAATAATACCGCAGGAACACCTCATACTGCTTTTTGTTCAGCTTGTCCGCCGCTTCAAGTATGTCGGATACGGTCTCCATTTTTGAGTATCTGCTGTCAATAAGAGACCCTTCCTCCAGCCCCTGTGCCACCCTTACCGTTCGCAGATGGTTGACGGCAAGATTTTTG
>CANRPG010000074.1 GCA_947632425.1 uncultured Clostridia bacterium
CAGGCAAAGAAGACCCCGACTATATAATAGAAAGATTTTCGGCTATATATACCAACTGCGGCTTTATGGGCATACCCCTTGCAGATGCCCTTTTCGGCGCTGAGGGCGTTTTCTACATAACAGCGTTCCATTCGGCGTTTATGATACTCGTCTGGACACACGGCGTGTATATGATAACGGGCGACAAAAAAGAGATATCCATTAAAAAAGTCCTGCTGAACCCCTCAATAATCGCAACATTTCTCGGCATGATACTCTTTACCGTCCGCTTTGAGTACCCTTCGGTCGTCATGAGCGCCATGGTCTCCATGAAAGAAACGGTCGCGCCCCTTGCCATGATAATAGCAGGCGTATCAATATCGCAGTCAAATCTTTTAAAGGCAATAAAAAATGTCAGGCTGTACCGCACCTGCGCCGTAAGGCTGGTTATAATACCTCTCGTGCTGGTGTTCTTTCTGACATGGATATTCCGTTTTCTCGGGGTAAGCGAGACCGCCCTGCTCACAACTATCCTCGCGTTTTCCTGCCCCACCGCAACAATGGGCACAATGATGTCCATACGTTTTGGCAGGAACGCCGAGGCGGCATCACAGCTTTTCGCGCTTACTACCGTGCTTTCTGTAGTCACAATGCCGCTGATGATATATATACAAAGCCTTATTTGAATAAAATAGGATTTTATCAACAAAAATAGGAGTAACAATTATGTATAGTAAAGACGAGCTAGTTAATAAGATTATATTAGGTGATACATTTGAAGAACTAAAAAAAATACCCAGCGAAACAATAGATATGATATTTTCTGACCCACCGTATTTTATGGGAACAGAGGGAGAACTATTAAGAACTGATGGAAGTAAATTTAACGGAGTAGAAGACGAGTGGGATAAGTTTAATGATTATAATGAGTATGATGAGTTTACATATGAGTGGTTGAAAGAATGCAAGAGAATATTAAAAAAAGATGGCACAATATGGGTCATAGGCTCTTTTCAGAATATATACCGGTTGGGATATATTCTGCAAAAGCTTGGTTTTTGGATACTGAATGATGTAATATGGTCTAAACCTAATGCTACTCCGAACTTTGCCGGAACACGTTTTCAAAATTCTCATGAAACTTTGATATGGTGTTCAAAAAGTCAAAAGGCGAAGTATACTTTTAACTATAAAACGATGAAATATCTGAATGGCGGTAAGCAGGATAAAAGTGTGTGGGATATAGGGATATGTATTGGAAACGAGAGAATAAAGGGAAAGGACGGAAAGAAAGCACACTCTACGCAAAAGCCTGAGAAACTGCTTTACAAAGTTATATTATCCTCAACAAAACCAAACGACCTGATATTAGATCCTTTCTTTGGAACTGGAACAACAGGAGCGGTAGCAAAATTATTAGGCAGAAATTTTGTAGGGATAGATAACGTTAAGGAGTATAATGACTTAGCTGCAGAACGTATAGCTAAAGTTGTGCCTATAGATAATGATATAGTAAATGGCGGTTTAGAAGTAAAACCGCCCAAAGTACCAATGGTTAAGTTGATTAGAATGGGTTTTCTGAAACCTGAACAAAAACTGTACAACAAAAATAAGACTATATATGATGTGGTCATGGAGGACGGCAGGGTAACAGATGGAACAGATGTGCTGTCCATACATAAAATGTCGGCAAAGCATTTAAGAATAACTAATAATAATGGTTGGGATTATTATTGGGTAGAAGATGAAAAAAGAGGATTTATCAAATTAGATGAGTTAAGATACATAAGTGAGGGAAAAGATAATGAATAATGAAGTAGAAAACATTATAAATGAAGCGGTCAAGATAATGATAGAGCATACCGAGGATGAGAAAAAAATAGGCAAACTATATGAAAAGCACAATAAGAAGATACACTTTATTCCAATAAGGTATAGAGTTTTTGGCGGGATGCTTCAATCGCTTAACATTCAATATGGCAATTTTATAGAACAACTAATGGCAGTAATAGTGTCAAAAGATGCAAGATACGAAATAGTTACTAAGTATTCCGGCAAAAAGAGTAATAAATTTTCAATATCTTATGAAAATGATAGCAGAATAGATGCATATATTACAAGGTGTCAAGTGGAAGAAAATTTTGATTTAAAAAAAGAGTTCAATAATTTAATGGATACGATAGTAAATAATAAGGGAGACACTTTTAAAAAATTTACGCATGATATAGACTTGTTATTCAGAAATAAATCAACAAACGTTTATTACTATTTAGAAATAAAATACAATGACGATCATGATACGGGGAAGTTTGTTGATATAAACCGTAAAATATTAAAAACATCGGCTTATCTCATACATGAACTTAATATAACAAATGCTGCACAGTTTAAGCCTATTTTGTTTTTCTTTAATAAGAAAAAAATGAAAGATAATATTTATATTCCGGAGGATACAAACATATATAGGGGCGATCGTTTCTTTAATGAGTTTTTAAATATCAAGTACGATGACGTAGAGCGATATATGTCTAGCCTGTCAGAAAATGATACCATTATAAATGCGTTTAATGAAGTGTATAATAAAGTAATGATGTACGATTCCAAAAAGAATCTATAACATGCTAGTTTGTGAATTTATGATAATGTAATAAAATTTAGAAATTAATTTAAAATCAGTATTTTTATCAGCCCTGCTCACAACTATCCTCGCGTTTTCCTGCCCCACCGCAACAATGGGCACTATGATGTCCATACGTTTCGGCAGGAACGCCGAGGCGGCATCGCAGCTTTTCGCGCTTACTACCGTGCTTTCGGTAGTCACAATGCCGCTGATGATATATATACAAAGCCTTATCTGATCTATTCCAGTATAAGGCACTTGCTTCCCCTTTGTGCGAAAATGCGTTCAAACTTCGGTTTGGCGCATTTTATTATGCCTGCAATAGGGTCGGCTATGGTAACGGTATCTTCATCATACCCTATAAGCACAGCCCCGTGGTCGTTCTGGCTCCAGTCCATAAAAACGCCGTCGTCTCTGTACCAGCCGTATACGGTGCGCCGCTCTGCCATTCCTATAGTTACCCATATCATAACGGGCGTGCCGTTGTCTATCATGCCGTAAAGCTGCGCAGGTGTGCTGCCGGTCATGTCCTTCGGTTCAAGGCTGCTTCCCACATCTGCAAAATACTTCTCCAGCGCCGTCATTATCGCAGGTACGCCGCAAACATAACCGTCCTCGGTAGTCGGGTCGCCTATAAAGTAATGCTCCATGTCCGCGCCGTATGTCCTGCCGTCGCTTCCCGTGTGCAGAGAAGGGCTTGCCAGCGTGGGCATATATTTTACCGCTAAAGTCGTTTTGTCAACCGCGATGCCTGCATACTTTACAAGCATTGCCGCCGCGGTTATCTCGCACCCTGTAGGCAGCTCTGGCATCTGATATATCAAAGGAAATCCCGATATGTAACTGCCTCCGTACTGTTCGTAATTCGGCGCGGCGTATACCTGCGGCATTGTTGCGGCAGTCGTTACCGGCGGCTGCGTTACAGGTGCGGCAGTTGCAGCAGTCGTAGTGGTAGTTGTAGTAGTCGTTGTGGTCGTGGTAGTTGTTGTAGTTGTGGTAGTCGTAGAAGTTGTTGTTGTGGTGGTGGTCGTCGCAGTGGTCGTCGGTGTTGTAGTAGTAACCACGGGCGGCGCGGTTGTCTGCACCGTGGTCACTGTCGGTGTTGTGGTAACAGTGTACCACACATCATCTGCCGCCATTTTTTCAGCTGCGGTGTCTGCCCTCACGCATGAAGTCATCATAGCCGCCGCCAAAGCCGCAGATATGGCAATTATTATCTTTTTTGTATGTATCATTATGCTGCTATCCTCCCCAAGTTCAGCGTAATGTTCATATCCTGTATTCTTCAAAAATATATGCCGTGGCGTTGTCTATAAGCGCGTCCAGCAAAATTCCGCTTTCTGTGTATTCCTGCGAAAATATTTTGCCCTCGCAGCTGAGTATCTTGTTTACAAGTCCGCTCTTGTCATAAGGCAGCAAAACTTTCATTCTCTGCGCCGTCGGTTTCAAAGCCTTTTGCAGAGCATTCAGCATATTTTCAATGCCCTCGCCTGTTTTAGCGGATATCTTTATTACCTCTCCGCCGCTTTCAAAGCCGCCTTGTTTATCGCACTTGTTCAGCACCGTAATTATCGGTATTCCTTCGCAGCCAAGCTCTTTCAGAAGATTTAAAGTGACCTGCGCTTTTTCGCTCATCGCCTCGTCAGAAGCATCACAAAGATGAATTATCACATCGGCAGAGGCAGCCTCCTCCAGTGTAGAGCGAAACGCCTCCACCAGCTGATGCGGCAGGCGGCTTATAAGCCCTACCGTGTCTATCAGCGTAACGCTCCTGCCGTCGGGCAGCTCTATCGCGCGCGAGGTCGTCTCCAGTGTAGCGAACAGCTTGTCCTCAGCCAGCACTCCTGCCTGTGTCATAGTGTTAAGTAACGTAGATTTTCCCGCATTTGTGTAGCCCACTATCGCGCAGGTCAGCACGCCGTCTTTCTTTCTCTTTCCGCGAAGCAAAGCTCTGCGCTTTTCTATTTCTTTAAGCTCCCGTGAAAGAGTCTGTATCCTCGCCCTGATGTGCCTCTTGTCTACTTCCAGCTTGCTCTCGCCCGGTCCTCGCGTGCCAATGCCGCCGCCAAGGCGTGAAAGCTTAACACCCATGCCCGTAAGCCTTGCAAGACGATATTTGTTCTGCGCAAGCTCCACCTGCAAACGGCCCTCGTGCGTTACCGCGCGCTGCGCAAAAATATCAAGTATCAGCATGGTGCGGTCAATGGTGAAAACGCCGCAAACGCTCTCTATGTTTCTTATCTGCGTGGCAGTCAGCTCGTGGTCGAATACTATCATATCCGCATCGAGAGAGCGGCAAAGCTCCGCCAGTTCCTCCAGCCTGCCCGAGCCTATGCAGGTCGCCGCATCGAAAGAGGGTCGCCTTTGTATTATGCTCGCTACAGCCTCTCCGCCTGCGGTATCGATAAGGCTGCAAAGCTCCTCCATAGAACGCTGCGCATCGAATTCGCCGGTGTCAACGCAAACTGCCACTATTTTCGACCTGTTTTCGGTGTTATCATGCATCACTTAAATAGCTCCTTAAAAAATAAGACGAGCCGCCATTGTGACAGCGGCCCGCCCATGCCGGTCTTGTTACTTTAAAAATCTTACCACAGACATTATTATTCCGCCAAGAACGTAGATCTCAACAAGCGCTCCGATTATGCCGAAGATAATTCCCACAATGGGAATAGAACTCAGCACGCCTATCAGTACGCCTATTATCGCGCCTACTACAACATAGATAACTATCGCAATTACGAGCGACATAACGTTATCTTTTGATATAGGTGCAATGGTATCTCCTACGGGGAACAATTTTTCAAGCTGATCCATGTATTTCACCCTCCAAAAAATTTACTGTTTTAATTATAAACCATTTTTTTCTTTTTGTAAATAGATTTGTTGACTTTTTGGAGCGTTTTTATATATTCTAAACATATTGAGTGAAAATAATTCGTATAAAATATAGCAAAACACTATAGAAATCTTTGAAAAAATGTTGTATAATATAATAAGTATGTTCTTTCAGAAATTCAGCATTATGAACGGAGCGGCTTTTATGGAAAAATATGACGTCGTTGTAGTAGGCGCGGGGGCGGCAGGGCTTTCCGCGGTAATAAATCTTTCAAGAGAGCGCAGGGTGCTTATGATATGTAAAGGCGATCTTGAGCTTTGCAATTCAAACCTAGCGCAGGGCGGTATAGCAGGCGTGTATAATTCGCCGAATGACAGCCCTGAACTTCACGAGCACGACACCTTTGTCGCAGGCGGCTTTGAAAATAACCCTATCACTACCGATATCCTTGTAAACGAAGCGAAGATAGACATCGCGCGCCTTATTGAGTACGGCGTGGAGTTTGACAAGACACCCGACGGCGACTACCACAGAACGCTGGAGGGCGGTCACGGCAGGCACAGAATATTCCACCATGCCGATGCCACGGGACATGAGATAGTTATCAAGCTGCAAAAGGTAGTAAAAGGGCTTGAAAACGTTGATATCCTCGATAACGCGCTGCTTTGCGGCATAAAGAGGATAAACGGCGGCTTTGTGTTCGATATACTTAAAGACGGCGAGTATAAAACATATGCATCGCAGTATGCCATTCTTGCAACGGGCGGCATAGGCAGAGTTTATGAATACACCACCAACTCAGCTATCGCCACCGGTGACGGCATTGCCTTTGCATACGGTATGGGCGCGGTGATAAAGAATTTAAGCTATATACAGTTTCACCCCACAGCTTTCAATAACAGGCAGACGAGAGAGTGTTTTCTTATCTCCGAGGCGGTAAGGGGCGAGGGCGCTTACCTGCGCAACTGCCATAAAGAACGCTTTATGCAGGATTATGACAAACGCCTCGAGCTTGCGCCGAGAGATGTGGTCTCGCATTCTATAATTTTTGAGGCAAAGAAAACCGGCAGCGATGACTTTTATATAGACATCACCCACAAAGACCCCGAGTTTATCAAAAAGCGCTTCCCTATGATATATTCAAATCTGCTTGAAGCAGGCTACGATATGACCAAAGATCTGGTGCCTATCTTCCCGTGCCAGCATTACCTTATGGGCGGCATAAACGTTGACAGCCACTCGCAGACGTCTATAGACGGTCTGTATGCCTGCGGAGAATGTTCGCATACGGGCGTGCACGGCAACAACAGGCTTGCCTCTAATTCTCTGCTTGAAGCGCTGGTGTTCTCTCGCAGAGCGGCTATGCAGATAAACGGCAGAAGATTTTCAAATTCTTTCGATCCGCAGGACTGCTTTACCCACGACCTGAACGCGCCGCATATACCGAAAGGTCTGCGTACCGAGATACGCGCTATTATGCAGAAAGCTTACTTTGTAATGCCCAACGTAAACGCCATTTTTGAGGGATATGAAAGAGTAAAAGAGATAAAAGAGTTTTTAGATAAGGGCAATTTCAAGGTCGATAAAGACTATGTAGAGGCCAGAAGCCTTGCAACGGTGGCGTTCATCATCTTGAAAGAAACAAAGGCTATAGCCAGCGAAAACGCCGAGATAACGCGCAATAATGTCAGGTAAGAGAAAATTTTACTACCTCGCCTTGTTCATAATATCAATGTCGTGGTATATACTGTGGGCTTTTCTGATAGAGGCAAGGTTTTACGGTCAGTGGCCTGCCTATGCCCTTGCAGGGTATCTTTCATGTTTTCTTGAAGTAGGCATCGAGAAGTTTTTCTATGTAAAAACATACCGCAGCGACGAGGTAATAAGCAAGTTCAGCACAGCGCTTTTCTCGGTAGCCATACCTGCCTACATAGCCGAGTGCTTTGGCAGCATAGCGCGCTTAAACAGCATGATAGACGACCGCACATTCTGCTTTTGCTGCGTTACGGCGTGCACTTTGTGGATAAGGCTGGTATTCTGGGTAATAGAAAAGCTTGTAGATAGATTTAAACGGAAATAATTTTGGAGGTATGTGCTATGCGCCTTATGCAGTTCCAGATAGACGATATTATAAAGACCGCCCTTTTGGAAGATGTAAATTATATCGATGTTTCGGCAGATTATCTTGTTGAAGAAGACCGCGTTTCTACCGCGCGCTATGTCGCCAAGGCAGACGGCGTTTTGTGCGGTGTAGATATAGCCGCAAGGGTGTTTGAGCTGCTAGACAGCGATGCTGAAAGCGATATATATATCCACGACGGCGAAAGCGTTAAAAAAGGCGATATCATAGCAAGGTTCACAGCAAAAACGCGCGCCCTGCTCAAAGGCGAGAGAACGGCTCTCAACATTATACAGCATATGTCCGGCATAGCTACCGCAACAAACAGGTGCGTAAAGCTGGTCGAGGGCACAAAAGCAAGCATAGCAGATACAAGAAAAACACTTCCCGGTCTGAGGGTGCTGCAAAAGTATGCAGTAACAGTCGGCGGCGGCAAGAACCACAGATATAACCTTTCCGACTGCGTTATGCTCAAAGATACCCATATAGATGCCTATGGCTCGATAACCGCGGCAGTAAACAAGCTGCGCGAGAGCATGGGCCATACCACAAAGATAGAAGTTGAGGTAGGAAACTTAGAGCAGCTGAAAGAAGCTTTAGACCTTGATGTAGAGATAATAATGCTCGATAATATGAGTGTTGACGATATGAAAAAAGCCGTTGAAATAACAAACGGCAGGAGCCTTCTGGAGGCTTCGGGCAACGTTACCGAGGAGAATATAAGGGCAATAGCGCAGACGGGCGTTGATATTATCTCCCTCGGCGCGCTGACACATTCGGTAAAGGCTTTTGACATCTCCATGAAAATGGATAAGTAAGAGGTGCTTTTATGGCA